>JBCCTE010000509.1:0-2687 GCA_039198915.1 Cyanobacteria bacterium P01_D01_bin.73
AAGACAACAGGGTTCCGCTTCCGCTTCAGCCAGTGAGTTGATGGAGAAAAGTCAGACCCAGTCCCTCCAAAAGGAGTGGCAAGCAAGCGCGATCGCCCAATCCCTTATCGCCAGTCAAGAAGACCGAGTTTTCTTTGGCAGCATCTACAAATGGTACATAGTCAATCCTCCCATTGGTACTGAGTTGGTTCTGGATCAGCTACGTCAATTTTTCTTGGAGGATTAGGCTGGTCAGTTACGTCAGTTTTTCTTGGAGGATTGGGCTGGTCAGTCACACCACAGCCATGATCCTTTCATTAACGCTCCCGTCTTTCCCTATCCCGTACTCGCGTTATCTACGACAGCATTCGCTCCGAACTCAGTTTCCAACCCTTTGCCCGTTGGCGCGATCGCCAAAACTGGCCATAGATTCCTTCCTGTTCTATGAGTCCACGATGATTTCCCTGCTGAACCACCCGCCCCTGATCCAACACCAAAATTTGGTCGGCGAACTGCACGGTGCTTAACCGGTGGGCAATCACGATTAAGGTTTTGCGAGCGGCTAAGGCGTTCAAGGCTTGCTGAATCAGCCGTTCATTTTCCGGATCAATGGACGCTGTTGCCTCATCAAGCAAAACGATGGGAGAGTCCTTAAGAATGGCTCGGGCAATGGAAATACGCTGTTTTTCACCCCCTGACAAAGTAGACCCGCCTTCACCGACGATGGTGTCGTACCCATGGGGCAACGCCAGAATAAAGTCATGACAGTGGGCCGCTTTGGCGGCGTCAATAATGTCTGCTTCGCTAGCTTCAGGGTGGCCCAGTTGAATGTTGTAGCGAATGGTGTCGTTAAACAGATAGACGTCTTGAAAGACCATGGTCAGATGGGACAGCAAGGTATCCGTTGCCATATGTCGCACATCTGCACCGCCAATAGTGACGGATCCTTGATCCACATCCCAGAAGCGGGCGATCAGATTCGTGATGGTGGTTTTGCCGGAGCCGCTAGCACCGACCAAGGCTGTGGTCGATCGCTCAGGAATCGAGAAGCTCACCTGATCCAATACCTGTTCATCGCCGTAGCTGAAGCTAACGTTATTGAATGCGATCGCGGTATGGCGCGGCTGTTGCAATGTTGAGGACTCCGGTAATAGGGGCGATCGCAGGAACTCGTTAATATTGCGCACACCGTTTTGCATCATTCGATAGAACGCCAGCATTTCCCCCAACAGCATCATGGGGGTATAGAAGCTTAACCCCAGCACCATAAAGAAAAGGAAGCGATCGCCACTTAAGCTGCCATCCAGATACAGCAGGGTCCCGACCCCAATTAACAGGGCAAACCCTAGCTCCAGCACCGCCAGAAACACGACCTGAGCCGGGGTCACTTCGGTGGCGGTGCGGGTACTGGCAATGCGGTAGTCCACCAGGCTATTGCGAAATTGAGTGAACCGTTCCCCCGATAGGTTAAAGGCACGAATCACAGAAATGCCCTGGATATAGTCCACCATGCGCGAATTGGCGCGCACGCGAGCAATGGATTGCGATCGCCATACCCGCATAAAGGTATTGGCCGTAAATCGAAGCGCCAGCAGAGCGAAGGGGATGCTAGCCCCCAGCACCAGCGCCAATCGCCAGTCATAGAACACCATGACGACAAAAATAAATGCGGGCGTAATCACAGCCGTGATCAAGGTTTCCAGAATATGATTCGGCTCCAAAAACATGACGGTGGTCGTAAATAAGCCATCAATGGAGCCCGTGTCCCGCTGGGCGAAAAAGCCGAGGGGAAGACGTCGCAAATAGTCCCCCAGAAATAGCCGTAATTTGGTTTGTACGGCGATCGTTAATGCGCTGCTTTGCACACCGGCCCAATAGCCACAAACAATCTGCGCGATCGCCAGGACCACCAAACCGGCAACATATCGCCACAGTTGGGACACATCCACCGGATCCTGCAGCAGCGCCACGAGCACCAGATACACCAGATAGCTCGCCATGCCGATCGCCACCCCCTCCGCCAACCGCCAGCGCACCGTCCGCCATAGATAATGCCGTGACTCCTTTGGCGTCAGCTTAAGCAGCATCTCCCAAACGGGCATGTCCTCCCGTAACCCTGCATAGGGATTGTCAAAGGGCTCTGGTTGAGTATCACTCACCTTCGATAACGGGGGCTGCGGGGCAGCATCCTCGGGCGCCCTCCCATTCCCCTCTCCCAACTGCCAATCCTGGGCCGCCGTGTGAGCCTGCCACTGGGTTCGATAGAGAGAACAGGCCTCCAATAGATCGTCGTGGGAGCCTTGGGCGATCGCCCGTCCTTGGTCAATCACCAAAATCTGATCCGCGTCGGTGATGGTCGATAGGCGATGGGCAATGATAATTAGGGTTTTATTGCCCTGTTGATTGGTGAGTAAGCCGGCGATCGCCTCCTGCACCAGGGCTTCATTGGTCGGGTCAACATAGGCCGTTGCTTCATCCAGCACAATGATGGGAGCATCTTTCAAAATTGCCCGAGCAATGGATAAACGCTGACGCTGTCCCCCACTAAGCCGCCCTCCCTGTTCCCCCACCACCGTGTCATACCCCTGGGGCAGCGCCTCGATAAACTCATGACAGCGAGCGACTTTGCTCGCCGCAATAATTTCAGACTCCGTAGCGTCAGGCTTCCCGATACGAATATTGTTGATAACGGTGTCGTTAAACAAAAA
>JBCCTE010000510.1:0-2686 GCA_039198915.1 Cyanobacteria bacterium P01_D01_bin.73
ATTTCCTATAAAAAAGACAACTGGCGAGCAGCCTTAAATTTCCGCAATTTATTTGATGTAGATTACGTGACCAATGCTCGCAACAGCAGAAATTTCTTTATTACTCCAGGTGAAGAATTTAGCGTAGTTGGCTCGTTTTCAATTGAGTTTTAGTAATCATGTGGACTCTTAGGCGAATTGCCCATTGGCTCGTTTTGAGTGTTGTAACTGCAGGGCTGATTATTGGGTGTGGTCTCTTTGCCGGAAACCTCTCTGGTAATTCTCCAGCCCTAAAGTCCACAGAATCGCCGTCATCAAGTTGTCGACTGGTGAAACACGATGCTGGCGAAACTCAAGTTTGTGGGCAACCTCAGAAGGTAGCTGCCCTCAGCGCCTACACTCTTAATTTGCTGTTGTCGCTAGATCACCAACCGGCGGGCTATGCTGCACCGCTGAATATTTATCTGGGTGAGGTTTTTGATAACCCAGCTCAGCAGATTCCGTACTTCGGCGATCGCATCATCACCCACCCCGTCAACCTTGGTAAAAGCGCGGCCCCTTCTTTAGAAAAGCTGATTGCCCTCAAACCAGATCTGATTGTGGCGGAGGGGAATGGAGACTATAGCCTGTTATCTCAAATCGCCCCAACGCTGATCTGCCAGACTCGTGGTCAAAAAGGTCAGTGGCAGCAAAGCTTACGATCGCTAGCCGTTGCTTTAGGGAAAAGGGAAAAGGCAGAGGTTGTGATTCAGCAGCATGAAGCAAATATTGCCAAGGCTCGTGCTGACCTGGTCGATAGCGTGGCGGCACATCCCAAGCTATTGCTGTTAGGTTCTCAGCGTTTAGATCAAGGGCTCTTTGCTTTTACCAAGGATAGTGACTTGTTGAGCCTGCTAGGGGAGGTTGGTTTTCAACTGGTTTCTCCCCCTCCCGGCAGCGTTAATCTGAACATGCCAGTTTCTGTGGAAAAACTGCCCGTATTTAATGATGCTGACAGCATTATTATTCTGGGCTATGACACCAGTATTGATCAACATCAGCAGCCTTCAAATTCTGATTCGGCGAGTGAGTTAATGGAGCAAAGTCAGATCCAGTCGATCCAACAGGATTGGGAAGCCAGCGAAATTGCTCAATTACTTACGGCTAGTCAAGAAGGTCGCGTGTTCTTCGCCACCATTTACAAATGGCTTGGCATTAGT
The DNA here is from genome assembly GCA_039198915.1 of Cyanobacteria bacterium P01_D01_bin.73. Lineage (GTDB taxonomy): Bacteria > Cyanobacteriota > Cyanobacteriia > CACIAM-69d > CACIAM-69d > CALGDE01. The sequence continues at coordinate 1,179 of JBCCTE010000510.1, forward strand.
CCTCCGATTGGCGATGAGTTGGTGCTGGAGCAGCTACGCCAGTTTTTTCTAAGCGAATAAGTTGCTGTCATAAGAAGTGGGAAGAAAAAGGGGAATAATGATTAGTCCCTGATCAAGGTCGTGCGTAAATATGCTGACATTTAGCAGTCTCTTCCATAGGGGAATGCTGCAACAGTTTTTTTGGGGCTGCTGTCCATGTTCCAACGTCTAGGCCGCCGGGAAAATCCAGGGGATGATGGGGACGGTCACTAAAAGCAACTTTCGGGGAAACTGCTATGGGCGATCGCCACCCTCTGCCGTCGGTCTCGTCGTCAGAATTTCCACCGTTTCCCCTGCATCGAACCCTGGTGTTGATCCCGGTGCTAAATGAAGCGGACACCATCGGCAATGTGGTGCAGGATTTGCGATCGCGGGGACTATCGCGCATTCGAGTGGTAGATAACGGCAGCAGTGACGGCAGCGTTGAAATTGCTCGGGACGCCGGAGCAGAGGTGTTGCAGGAACCGATCCCTGGCTATGGTCGCGCCTGTTGGCGAGGGTTGCAGGAGATCCCCACCGATATTGAATGGGTTTTGTTCTGCGACGGCGACGGCAGCGATGTGCTGGATCCTTTGGAGCTGTTTTGGGAAGAAGCCGCGACGGGAGCGGATTTTGTCCTCGGCAATCGACGGGCAACGGCGCAGGGGCGATCGCATATGACCCCAGTGCAAAATTTCGGCAACGGTCTCGCCACAACGCTAATCCACCTGGGATGGGGAGAACGCTACGGCGATTTGGGACCGCTGCGGTTGATTCGGCGATCGGCGCTGGAGGAAATTTCCATGCGCGATCGCGGCTTTGGCTGGACTGTAGAAATGCAAATTCGCGCCGCCGAGCTGGGATTAAAAATCGTCGAAATCCCCGTCGGCTATCGCCAGCGCCAGGGCGGCCGCTCCAAAATTTCCGGCACCATTCGCGGCTCATTCCAGGCGGGCAGCATTATCCTTTCCACCGTCGGCAGTCTCTATTTTCGCCGCATCCGCCGCGACGGCATCTCCACAGTCCTCCTCAGCGCAGCCCTACTGATTCTCGGCGCAATCTTAATCCAACCCCATGGCGATTTCCGCTTTGTCGAAGACCAACGCAAGATGATGGCGCTGTCTACGGTGATGCTGCTGGGGTTTGCTGCGTCGTGGAATATCAAAAGCATTCGCGGGCGCTGGTTCTGGGGGGTAGCGATCGCCCTGCGCCTCATCCTGCTGTTTATGTACCCCGGCAACGATATTTGGCGCTACCTATGGGAAGGCTACATCCAAAATCTCGGTTTTAATCCCTTCGCCCTGCCCCCAGACGCCCCGGTGCTCATCCCCTACCGCACCGAATGGTGGCCGCTGATGAACCACCTCCACGTATCGGCGATTTACCCACCTCTTACCCAGTGGGGCTTTCGGCTCCTTTCCGCCATCACCCCCTCAGTGCTGCTCTTTAAAAGCACATTTATCGCCGCCGACCTGGCAGTGTGCTGGCTC
>JBCCTE010000511.1:0-2686 GCA_039198915.1 Cyanobacteria bacterium P01_D01_bin.73
CGAAATTGGAGGCTATGGTTCGCGGGGTTAGGTTTTGCTCGAACTCTTTGGTTCGAACTCCTAGAATGGAAATGTGGTACTTCGCGGGACACTGACGTCTTTGGGTCACGTAATGAAACCGTCCACCGACACGCCTCCAATATCCCAAAACTCGCCCCAGTCGCTTACCTGGCTTCTTGGGGCGGCGATCGCCACAGTTATCCTTTGGCAAATTCCCATGGGGCGGTATGTGCTGTATCCGTTCTCGATTTTGGCGACATGGTTCCACGAGATGGGTCATGGCTTAACGGCGATCGCCATGGGCGGAACCTTTAATCGATTGATGCTGTACCCCTCGGGGGCAGGGCTGGCTTACCACAGCGGTAATTTATGGTTTGGTCCCATCGGGCGATCGCTAGTATCTGCGGGCGGCTTGTTGGGACCGTCCATTGCTGGAATGGTGCTGCTTTGGCTGTCCACACGGCGGCTATCGCGGGTGCAAATTGGGCTCTTTTTGTTGGGGCTAGGGCTGTTGGCATCAGCGCTCATTTGGGTGCGCACAATTTTCGGCATCGCCATTGTTGTAGCACTGGGGTTGGCGATCTCCGCTATTCCTCTGTATGCCCCTCGATGGATGCAATATTTCTCGGTGCAGTTCCTCGGGGTACAGGCGTGCATCAGTTCTTATCAGCACCTGGATTATTTATTTACCGAGCGGGTTAACGTTGCTGGGCGCGGTTTGCAGTATTCTGACACCGGAAGAATTGCTGAGCAGTTATTTCTTCCCTACTGGTTTTGGGGTGGGCTGCTGGCGTTGATTTCCCTGATTTTCCTAGGGCTGGGGCTGCGGTCAGTGATGCGCCAATCCCTCAGGGAAGTGAAAGAATAGCCAACTATAGCCAACTCAGGACGGTGCGCTAAATTGCAGGGCTTTTTTATTGGCGGCTGGATGATGGCGGCGACGGTGCTTGTCGGTGCAGGGTCGGTGCAATCGGTGGCGGTTGGAACCGGGGCGCGGCTGAGCTGGTCAGGGATGGCGCGATCGCCCCAGCAGCTAGCGGATGAAACTAGAGAATCCGGCGCAGACACGGTCCTGGCGAGATATTTGACCCGGCTGAAGGCGGACGGGATTCAGTCACCCAACCACGGCGTTTGGATCCAGCGGGGATATCAGCATTTAGGCAGCCATAAAGGCACGGAGCCTCGGTCAGCGGCATCATTGACAAAGGTTGCAACATCATTAGCGGCGCTGGAAAAGTGGGGCGTCAACCATCAATTTGTGACCAAGTTTTGGACCGACGGCGAGATTCAGGGCGATCGCCTGGTGGGCAATTTAATCGTGGAAGGGGGCGGCGATCCGTTTTTTGTGTGGGAAGAGGCGATCGCGGTTGGGCAAGCGCTGAATCGCATGGGAATTCGCGAGGTTACGAAGGACCTAGTGCTAACCGGGCGATTCAATATGAATTTCCTGCCGGATCCCCAAGACCCGGAGCGTTTTCCCGATAACTACGCCGGGGAGCTGCTGAAAGTCGCCTTCGATGCGGATCGGTGGACGCCCCCCGTGGAGAAATTTTTCCAGGATGCCGCCGACACCCTGGAGCGAGTTGAGCCCAAGGTGCAAATTGCGGGTAAAGTGCGGCTGCTGCCCCAGGTTAAGCCAACGCCGGAGCGTGCCACTTTGCTGCTAACGCGGCGATCACTCCCAATGGTGCAGTTGCTGAAACTGATGAACCTGTACAGCAATAACGCCATGGCGGAGCAGCTAGCGGACCGGCTTGGCGGCGGGCCAGCGATCGCCAAATACCTAGCGGCATCAATGGAATTCCCTGCCAGGGAGATTCAGCTCATCAACGGCTCCGGGCTAGGAGTAGAGAATAAAATCTCGCCCCGTGCAGCCGCCGCATTGGTGATTCGTCTGGCGCACACCCTGCGTCACCCAACCAATGGCGAAAAATCCTACAATCTCGCCGATGTCTTTCCCGTCGCCGGCTTTGACAAGGCAACCATCAAAGATCGGAAAATGCCGGCGGGGTCGGCGGTAAAAACTGGAACATTGAATGCCGTCAGCGCCCTTGCCGGCTTATTTCCCACCCAAAACTACGACGTCACCAGTTTTGCGATTATCAATGGCGGCCTGCCGCGCATTCTGAGAGTCAATCAAGATCGACTTTTGCAAAATTTACAGGGGCGCTGGGGCAAGCCTATGGTCATGCCACATCAGCTAATACCGCAAGCCAATTCCCAGGGACGTACAAATAGCGATCCCAAAGTGGGCGATCGCCAGCGCACCATAATTCCTCAACCTCCATCTCCAAAGTCGAAAAACAGCCCGTAGCGATCAATAAGCTTTCAAGTCGCTATCTTCTAAGGTTCTCCGTAGGCATCATCCCCCTCGCCACCGGGCGGTCTCTGATGATCTTGCCCATGTTGTTCCGCCTGAAGCTGAACTTGAACCGAGTGATTTTCTATATCCGACAGCGGAATCTCCTACTGAGTGCCGGTCAACTCTCCCAAGGACGAAATCAAGGTCCGTAGATGCGGCGTACTTGCCCCGCTATCCACATACAGGCGATCTGATAAATCCTGAAGCCGTCGCCAAGTGGAGTAAGCCTTCACCAACGCCTGCTCCAACTGAGCCGCCGCATTAACAGCATCTGCCGCCACATTCAAACATCCCACCCGCAGCGCCTCCTCCAACGCCTGCTCC
>JBCCTE010000512.1:0-2683 GCA_039198915.1 Cyanobacteria bacterium P01_D01_bin.73
GACCCGCAAATCCAGGCGATCGCCCAGCTCCACATCCCGCTTAAAGCGCATATTCAGCTCCAACCCCAGGTCTTCAATGAGGATGCTGCCCAAAGATTCCTCCTCCCGCAGCCATCGCAACACTAGCGCCGTCCAAATTTCGTCGGAATTACGCCGCAAATACTCCAGCGCCCAGTAGCGATTAGTTTGCCGCTCTACCAACACTGCCTCGTAGGACGTTGAGCCAGTCATTTGCAGCAGTTCTTGCATTGCCTGGCTGGAAAATGGCGGCTCCTCGCCCCGCAAATGCGCCTTGATTTGGAAGTGGGTCACCAGATCGGTGTAGCGACGAATCGGCGACGTGGCTTGAGTGTAGAAATCCAGAGCCAGGCTGGCGTGGCGAGCGGGGCTGATGGTAGTTTCACTGCGGGGCATACACCGACGTAGGGCGCAGGCACGCACCGGTCCCGGCGGCAACAGCATTAGCTCCTCCTCCGGCGGCAGCTCTGGCTGGGGCTGGGCGCGGAACGGCAGGGGGATTTCATTGCTTTGACCGTAGCGAGCCGCAACTTCCCCCGTGAGGATCATCATTTCGGCGACTAGATACCGCGACGTGGAATCCTCCAGTAGCTCAACGCTGACGTCGTCGTCCTTAACTTTGATGGACGACTCGGGCATGTCGATGACGATCGCCCCCTGCGATCGCCGCCACTTTTCCCGAAGCTTTGCCCACTTTGCGAGGCTTTGCAACTCCGACTCGGCGGTGATCCCAAGCTGTAGCATCTCGTCCACATCGTCGTAAGTCAGGCGATAGGTGGGCTTCACGGTACTGGGGCAAATTTCGTAGGAGTCCACCGCCCCCTCGTCGTCCAGCACAATGCCAAAGCTCAGGGCACAACATTCCTTCCCCTGCACCAAACTCATGGGACCGGCCGCCAGCTCTAGCGGGAACATGGGTACGGAGCCGGTGGGGAGGTAGACCGTGGTGACTCGGCGTCGCGCTTCCGTTTCCAGGGTGTCGCCAAGGGTGACCCAACGGCTGGGGTCGGCGATATGCACCCAGATTTTTTCGCGCCCGTCCTCCAGGCTTTCGATGCTTAGCCCGTCATCAATTTCCCGCGTGCTTTCATCGTCAATGGTGTACAGCTTCAGCCCCGTTAGGTCGCGGCGGGTGTCCGCGTCGGGGTCGGGGGGCGGACTTTTGGCGAGGGGGTGAACCACATCGAGTACCTTGGCGGAAAAGCGGCTGGGCAATTTGGCGCGGCGGGCATACAAATTTTCGTGGACGCTCCACACGCCGATTTGCACTAGAAAATCAAAGGCTCCCCGCTCATTCGCCGGGCAATTAATTCCCTTCAACAGGTCCAGCGCCGCGCCACGGTTGCTCATTTCGTCGCCCTGCACCACAAATCGCTCGATTAGTTCAATGCGGTTACGGTAGGCGGATTCGGCAAAGGCTTCTTCGGAGCTGAGGTCGCCGGCTTTGACCTGGGCGATCGCCGCCAGAAAATCCTCCTGTTCCTGGGCGCGCTGTTTCGCCATTTCCTGCTGGTGGCGCATTTCGTCCACCTGATTGCGAGGGCGGGGTTCGTAGCGATCGCCCTTGCGCTTAAAAAATAATTTGTCGGTAATTAGCAGCGAATGGGCAGCGTAGCAGGGCACAATTCCGTCGTCAGAAAACAGCACTTCCGCCAGCTTTTTCGGGGTTGTAGAGCCCCCCTCTTCCACCACTAACTCCCACGCAACTTCCAAATTTTCCGGGTCGATAAAGTCCTCCAGCTCCTGTTTAAATACCTGGACTTTAGCAGCGCTGTAGGGCTTATCCGTAATGGAGTAGGTTACATCCTTGGGGCGAATCGTGTGGGACTTGCCAGTGTCATCAACAACAATCCAGTATTTCTTGCCCTCTGGTCGATCGGCGATCGCCAGTACGTAGCCATCATCAAGGCGAAACTCAACCAGATTTCCCTTTTCCATAACGCCTTTCTCGACTGTCAATTACAGATTTTATAGAAGTTTGTTTCTTGAGGATGCGGCAAAGTAGCGCTGTAAGTTTACATGCTTTAAACAATCGATAGACATAATCTGCCCTAAATTGCAAAATTCAGGGACTACAATTATGTCGTGTCTGTAGGGAAAATTTTTCATCTTAGTGCGACTTGGACATCTTTAGAGCAGCTTGGATATTCGGATAGAAAACTTCACTTAAAAAAGAAAATACAGCGCTATTTCAAGCAAAACTGTCTTCCAATGGTGTTCGCGCGATTCAAGTATTTGTACGATGCACTCGGGAAACAGCAGCCACTTCTCCCTAATTTTTTGCCTGAAAATACTTGAATCAGCGATGAGAATTAACCTTTCTTATAGCCAATACACGACACTGCTGGATGAATTTCGCCATCAGCGTTGGATTACAACACACAAGAACGGAAAGGTTCGACAGACTGATTGGCATTCGCCATTTATCGCTGGATACAATCGCTTTTTTAATTTGCGATCTGACCTACGCATCCACAACTGGCAACAGACCTTTTTAGAGAACCTTGAGCTGTTTGAGCCAGGCATGGAACGAATGCCCGTGATCCTGGTTTTTTTAATCGAAGGACATTTGCAATCTACCCATTGTGATTCCACCTATCAACGGGAAGTTGAGGTCAACGCCGGGCAAAATATATTGACGCTGACGGGGTTAGGTAAGCGCAAC
>JBCCTE010000513.1:0-2681 GCA_039198915.1 Cyanobacteria bacterium P01_D01_bin.73
GTCCCCAGCAGTCCCAACAGCGGTGCCAAGCTGACGACGGTGTCGAAGGCGGTTTGGTAGCGACGAAGGTTTTGGATTTCTCCCTGGGCAGCGGCTTCTAGGGCAAAGCGAAATTCTTGGGGGGTGGGTCGGTCCAGGGATAGGGCAGCCCAGAAAATTCGGGCGATGGGTAAATCCTGAGCCTGGCGAAGTTTCGCGCCAACGCCAATGGGATCTTGGCGATATTGCAAAAGCACTTCTCGGGTGAAGGGAATTTGGCGTTGCAGAAGCCGCCACCAAAATCGCGATCGCTCCCCAATCAGCGCCACTGTCAACAGCCCGCAGCCCACCAGGGGGTACATAACAATCCCGCCGTCTGTGAACCAGTTGCTCATGCGTTGTTGCTCCCGCTGCTGCTGCGCCCCTTCCGCTTTTGTAGCATGCCGTCACCGGGGCAATCGCCCGCCACACTCCAACCAACACCTCACCCCATAAATTGCCATCGCCGAAAAATTGGGCTGCTCGCAACATACTTCGCCTAGGAGCCGTGTCTAAGGATTACGCCTAAAAATCGTGCCCAAAAATCACGGTTCTTGAATTGACGATTTTCAGGAATGATCATTAGTATTAGGTTAAATTAATTGACTATGAAGAAATATTGCGAGACGAGAGTCGCACCAGCCAATGTTTCTTTCGTTCTGAAGGCTTTTCGCGAGCTTTAAAAACGCCATTAACAACCATCAATACAAGGGTTCGAGCGGATTATGGGGCAGCAAGTTAGGCAGTGGTTTTGGCGGTCATCGGTGGCTGCGCTATTGATGCTGATGAGTTGGGCGATCGCCCCGGCAGCGCAAGCCTACGACAATCCAGAGCTATTGCCCGAAGAGCCGATCGCCGTTGTGGACTTGGCGAACTCAATCCCCGACGGTCAAGAGCAGAGCCTAGTGGAAAAGCTTGAGGCATTTGAAGCGGAAACCGGGTGGAAGCTGCGAGTGCTCACTCAGTTCGACCGAACGCCGGGGCGTGCAGTAAAGGATTTTTGGGGTTTAGACAACAAAAGCCTGCTGCTGATTGCCGATGCACGAGGCGGCAATTTGCTGAACTTCAACGTGGGTGACGCATTTTACGAATTGATGCCCCGCACCTTCTGGATTGAGCTGCAAACCCGCTACGGCAACCAGTTTTTTGTACGGGACAACGGCGAAAACCAAGCCATTGTTGAATCGCTTTACTCGGTCATGGGCTGCCTAGAAAAGGGCGGCTGTCAGTTCGTGCCTGGCTTGCCCCAGGAGCAATGGATTTTGACCCTGATTACCTCTACCCTCGGCGGTGTAATTTGTGGCTTTGCAGCCCACCCCCGCAAGGAAGGTCAGGTCATCGCTTGGCAGTGGGCGCTGATTTTATCGCCGCTGTGGGGAATCTTATTCGTCGCCTTTGGCATTGCCCCGGTGATTTCCCGCACCAGCGATTGGTTGCCCTTGGTGCGTAACATTGCCGGTTTTGGGATTGGCGCGATCGCGGCTTTCCTAACCCCCGTCTTCGGACCGCCCAGACCGTCCAAGTCCCAGTAATTTCAAGCGCCGTAAATATCAAAATTTAAAAGAGCCGCGATGAAAATGCCACCCCAATTCAGATTTAACGGGGTGGCATTTGCTATTTTCATTGCCCTGTTTATCATCGAAGTCTTGATCGCCGTGCTCATTAACGATCAGTTCATTCGCCCCCTTTTTGGAGATGTGCTGGTCGTAATTTTAATTTTCTTTTTCCTGCGTTCTTTTCTGACGGTCAAAACCCAATGGCTGGCACTGGGCACCCTGGCGTTTTCCTGGGCCGTTGAGTTTGCGCAATATCTTCAGCTAATTCGCCACTTAGATTTACAAGATAATGCGGTGGCGCGAACGGTGATTGGCACAACCTTTGATGGGAAAGATTTATTGGCGTATACGGTGGGGGTAGCGATCGCCGCAGCCCTTGATTATTACTGGGTTCGCAACGCCTCCAGCCCTCGATAAAATCGGCGATCGCCACTGACATATTGCTGTCGTATTGCGGGGCATTCTCAACTTTCCTGAAGGGATCAACAAGAAATTCCAACCTCAAAAAAGCAAGAGATCTCAAAACAAATTCAGAAATTGTCATAAGATTGATCCCGAGCCTTAGCCTAATTGGCTCAGACCCGTCATCTAGTTGAGAATTACTGAAGGAGGACATCCCATGGCGCTAGTCCCCATGCGACTGCTGTTGGATCATGCTGCCGAGAACGGCTACGGCATTCCCGCGTTTAACGTCAACAACATGGAGCAGATCCTGTCGATCATGGAGGCTGCTGCTGAAACTGACAGCCCCGTAATTTTGCAGGCGTCTCGCGGTGCGCGTAAGTATGCCGGTGAGAATTTCTTGCGCCACTTGGTTTTGGCGGCGATCGAAACCTACCCCCAAATCCCCGTGGTAATGCACCAAGACCACGGCAATAGCCCCGCCACTTGCTATTCCGCCATCCGCAACGGTTTCACCAGCGTGATGATGGACGGCTCCTGGGAAGCTGACGCCAAGACCCCCGCGAGCTTTGAGTACAACGTTAACGTCACCGGTGAGGTGGTTAAGGTTGCTCACTCTGTTGGCGCCAGCGTTGAGGGCGAGCTAGGCTGCCTGGGTTCTCTGGAAACCGGTCAAGGTGAAGCTGAGGATGGCCACGGTTTCGA
>JBCCTE010000514.1:0-2678 GCA_039198915.1 Cyanobacteria bacterium P01_D01_bin.73
CGTTGGCGATGGTGGCTTCCCGCTCCGCCGCCCGCCGGTTCTGTTCGCTTTGCAGCCGCAGGGCGCGAAATGCCTCCGCCTGGTCCAAAGCCAACCCCAGCTGGGTGCCAATTTTCGCCACAAAGGACACTTCGCTGTCTTGCCACTGGCGCGGACCGCTGCACTGATACACCGCCAATAAGCCCCACAGCTTATCCCCTTGGAAAATGGGCACCGTGGTGTATGCCTGAGCTTGGAATTTCTTCAGCACGTTTAAATAGCACTGGGAAAAACCGGCTTTGGTGACGTCGTTCACCACCATATTTTGGTTGTCCTGGTAGCGACCGCCCATGTTGTCCATCAGGTACGTGTCCTGCACCTCAATGGTTTGCACCGCCTGCATGGTTTGCAAGGTGTCGCAGTCGGACATGGCTCCCACATCGTCATCGCGCTTTTGTAGCTCAATTAGCTTTTTCCAGCCGGTGGCGACGGATTCGGCCACAAACTGCCCGCTCCAGTCCTCGTTAAATTTGTAAATTCCCACGCGATCGCCATTGAGCAACCGGCGCACTTCCAAAGTGGTGGTGCGGAAAATGGCATCAATATCCAACGACGCCCGCATTTTATTGACGATATTGGCGATCGCCGCCTCCCGCTTCGCCGCCTGCTGGTTTTGCGCATTTTGCCGCTTCAAAGCCTCAAAGGCCTCCGCCTGACTAATGGCAAGCCCCAACTGGGTGCTCACATTAGTCATAAAATCTACCTCCGTAGACTGCCATCGCCGGGCACCGCTGCACTGGTAAGTAGCTAACAATCCCCACAGCTTTTTGCCCTGGAAAATCGGCACCGTTGCGTAGGCTCGTGCTTCAAAGATTCTGAGAACCTCTAGGTAACACTCCGGAAAGCCTGCCCGATCAACATCGTTGACGACCATAGCGTCTTGGCTATCCTGATACCGTCCCCCCTGGTTATCCATCAGGTAGGTGTCCTTCACTTCCAGGGTCTGCACCCGCATCCCTTCCAGAGTGGAGCACTCAGAGGCCTCGCCAATGCGGCTGCTCATTTGCTCGTCCCGCTTCTGAAGGTCAATGAGCGTTGTCCAGCCGCTGCCGACGGACTCCGACACAAATTCACCGCTCCAGTCGGCGTTGAATCGATAGATACCAACGCGATCATTCTTTAGCAATCGGCGCATTTCCTGGGTAGTAGCGTCAAAAATCGCGGTCAGATCCAAGGACGCTCGAATCCGCTTTGTTACCTGGGATAGGGCGCGATCGCGCTCCTCCTTTTGGAGCCGCTCAATGGTCAGCCCTGCCTGGGCTGCCACCTGCTCCAATGCCCGTGCCTCGGCGCTGGACCATTCCCGAGGCTCATTGTTTTGAAACACCATCAGCAATCCCCACAGGCGATCGCTCACCATCATCGGAATTGCGCCATAGGCCTTCGTCTCGCAGCGCTCCAAGAACTGCACTGGAAACGCCTGATAATCAGCGCTGTAGGAATCTAGCTCATAAATATCCGACACCAGAACCGACTGACCACGGGCGTAGGATCCTCCCTCCGAATCCCGTAGCCGCCGTTCTGACACCTCACTGCCTCGAACCGTTGGCCAGCTTGACCCCACTGCCTCGGCGATAAATTCTCCCGACCAATCCGCACCGAACTGGTACACCGCCACGCGGTCCGTCCCCAGTGCATCCTGAACGCCTTCACACAGAGTGCTCCAAAGGCTAGGCAAGGTGCGACACTGCTGTGTCTCCTGGCTGATGCGCCCCCACAAATCGCTATTAAACCCATTGGCCATCGCCGACGGCTGCACCATAAACGGCAGCACCTTGGAGGCAAATTGCTCAATGAGCTCCATTTTTTCAATTACAAACCGATCCGGCCGTCCAGAGCGCTCCAGCTCTTCTTTTAAATCGCTGACGGCGTCCTGCAAATCCTGTACGTCCGTCATGGTGCGGGAGTGATCGCCACCCTCCCAGCCATTGCTGTTGCTGCTGCCGTTGCCATTGCGACGACGGTCTCCGTTGGCATTGGAGCGAACGCCGTAGCGACTTTCAGACCGGTAACCGTTTCGATTTTTACCGCGGCTGGAATCGCGATCGCGACCGTCGCGAGACTGTTGAGTATCAGAGGATTCGTAGAAAGCAGTCATAGAACTTCGACCCTAGTGTGTAGACGTAGTTGAAGGTAAAGCTAAGTAGGTTGTGTGAATCAGCGCTAAGGGCAGCGGCGAAACACAGTATTGAGGCGGCTCGAAACACGGACCAATAGCTAATGCTCTTAAGGAGCTAAAGTGAGCCGAGTCGCAGAAAGCTGCTGTCGAACGGTGAATATCCCGCAATTTGTATCGAAACCCATATCAAAAGAGAGATTCGATCACTATCTAGGCTGGGACACCCCGAGCCGGATAGTTTGCCCGACAGTTCGCCGGATAATTTACAGAGGCACCTGAAGAATTTGGGCGGAAGCGATCGCTGTAGCGCTCAGGACCATGCTGCTTGCCTCCGTCAGATAACCGCTGACAAAGGGCAGCAGGCGATCTGGGAATAACCCTGCACTGGGAGGCTGAAGCGTGGGGGACTCATGCCACTCAATGTCCTCAATTTGAGAAACCAGCAGCCCCAGATTTTGGCGCTCCACCTCTAGCACAATGGCCATTGCCAGTGGATTTTCCTGGGAGACTAAATCCGGAC
>JBCCTE010000515.1:0-2678 GCA_039198915.1 Cyanobacteria bacterium P01_D01_bin.73
CGCCCGGACGGTGTTGCAAAATCCCCGAATGCTAATCCTAGACGAAGCCACCAGCGCCCTGGACTACAACTCCGAGCGTCAGGTGTGCAACAACCTGGCGGTGGAATTCAAAAACCGCACGGTGTTCTTTATCACCCACCGTCTCAACACCATCATCAACGCCGACACCATCATCATGATGGACAAAGGTGTGGTGGCGGAGCAGGGCACCCACAAGGAGCTGATGGAGACCAAGGGGCGTTACTATTGCCTATTCCAGCAGCAGGAAGGCAGCTTTAACTAAGGACCACAAACTAGTGGTTTTGTCCTAGTCCCCGTCAACTACTCTGTTCGATTCGTCGTCCATAAAGCTTGCAGCCTGTGAAACCTTGAGGCGTTGATGCCGTCTCAAGGCTTACGAGGTCACTCTGCGAGTCTTCAACACATCCCAATTCATCCAGATCGCCCCGGCTGACTTTCGTTTAAGTTATTTTTTAGGATTTGGTCTTAAAATTTAAACCGAATAGTCGATTTAAGGAGCCGAGCGGCGATCGCAACCTGATTGTTGCCCATTTGGTAATACCCCCATGCTGAGAACGTTAGTCGGAAAAGAAGAAAAGCCGGTTTTGCTAGAGCGCCCGGCAATTCTTACCAGCGCCTTTATTTGGGCGATTATGACCGTCGTGGTCTCGGGCATCACCTGGGCAGCGGTGGCGCAAATCGACCAGTCTGTGCCAGCGACGGGCAAGCTAGAACCGGAGGAGGGAGCCAAGGAAGTTAAGGCTCCATCGGGCGGTGTGGTTCGCGAAATTTTAGTAGAAAACGGCGAGCGGGTTGAAGAAGGGCAGCTTTTGGTCACCTTCGACCCCACTGGACAGGAGGCGGATTCGGATTCGCTGAAGCGTAACCGCACTGCACTGCAACGCCAGCTTGATGTGTTGCGATCAGAAGCAGTGGGCACCGATGTTGGTTCCACGAGCAGCGGCGGCGCGGTGGCAGATCTCCAGCGCAATCGCCAAATCCGTGTCGCTGAGAATGCCTACTATCGATCGCTGCTACGGGGAGAAACGCCCCCAGCCCCCAGTCAGCAAAGTCGTTTGGTGGAAAACCGAGCAGCTCAGTCTTTGCGGATAGCGCAGTTGCGATCGCAGCTGGATGAGTTTACGCAAGATGTTGCCGACGTTCGGGTGCAGATTGTTGCCCTGAAGGAACGTCTCCAACAAAACCGTCAGCGTCTGGAAATTAACGAAGGCATTGTGGCTGACCTGGAGCCCCTGGTGCAGGAGGGGGCAATTCCTGAGTTGCAGTACAAGCAACAGCAGCAGACGGTGTTAAGCAACGCCGAAGGCGTTACCAATATTCAGGGACAAATTTCCAGCTTGCAGGAGCGGGAAGGTCGATTGCTGGCGTCCATTCGCGGTAAGCGCCAGGAAATTGGCTCCACCCAGGCAGCGTGGGCGGCGGATATTGAAAACCGTATTGCTGCGAATAATCAATCGATCGCCGATATTGATAGTCAGTTGGCGCGGGCAACCTTGGAAAATCGCCGGCAGATTGCTGGGGTTCGCGGACAAATTGCCCAGGTGGAAGGTCAGATTATTCGCGCTGATCAGGCATTGCGCTACCAGGAATTGCGATCGCCCCTCGCCGGTCGGGTGTTTGATATTCAGGCTAGCGGCGCCGGCTACGTGGCGAACCCGACGGAGCCGATTTTGAGCATTATTCCTGATGGCAAACTGGTGGCGTCGGTCTTTGTGACCAACAAGGATATTGGTTTTATCAAAGCCGGGATGCCCGTTGAGGTGAACGTTGACTCGTTCCCGTCCTTGGAGTTTGGCAGCATTGACGGAGAGCTGGTGTCGATTGGCTCAGATGCGCTAGCGCCGACCCAAGAAGTTCCGACTTACCACTTCCCCCTAAAGATTGAGCTGGATTCCCAAAGTTTGGTCACCAATAACGGCACTGAGTTTGATATTCAGGCGGGAATGTCGGTGTCGGCGCGGATCAAGACTCGCAAGCGTTCTGTGCTCGATATTTTCCTTGGCCAGTTTAAGTCCCGCGCCGATAGCTTTGAAACGGTTCGCTAGAGATCGCTAGCTAACACTACTTCTCTCCAGCGTAATTCTTTGAGCTTGGGGGCTTTGCCCCCAAATCCCCACCAAAGGGTCAATGCCCCTTTGGAATTCCGGTGCTATGGCTTTGGTTCTGGGGCGATCGCCAATCCGTGGTAGGCTCTAGTCGTTTTTGACGCCCTGCCCATCAATTTCGATTGGATTCATCCCTATGCAAATCACCGCGACGGCAATTCCCGAGGTGCTGTTGATTGAACCGAAGGTTTTCGGCGACGATCGCGGCTTTTTCTTCGAGAGTTTTAATCAGCAAAAGTTCGCAGAACAAACGGGCGTTACCGATAATTTCGTTCAGGACAACCACTCCCGCTCCAGCAAAGGTGTCCTGCGAGGACTGCACTACCAAGTTCAACAGGCTCAAGGCAAACTGGTACGCGCCGCCGCCGGAGAAATTTTTGATGTCGCGGTAGATATCCGCAAAGGCTCCCCCACCTTCGGAAAATGGGTGGGCGCAGTGCTCAGCGCAGAAAATAAACACCAGCTCTGGGTTCCAGCCGGTTTCGCCCACGGTTTTGTGGTCTATTCCGACACTACCGAAGTGCTCTACAAAACCACCGATTACTACGCCCC
>JBCCTE010000516.1:0-2673 GCA_039198915.1 Cyanobacteria bacterium P01_D01_bin.73
GCTACTTTTAGGGCTGCTAGCTGTCGAAACATCTTCAGTGGCACAAGCCCTGAATAACCAGGGGGTAGATTTCGTTATTGCCCAAGATCTCATACAAAAGTTGTTAGCTAAACACAACGTTGCGGATCAAAAAATCCCCTCTTATCTGAAAAATCTCAAGCGAAAACTGTTAGCTAAGTACACCGTTCAATTACCCAGAACCCCCTCTGACACAAAAATCCCCTCAAAAATTTCCTTTACACCCCGCGCCCACCGTGTCGTGGAGCTAGCCACTGAACAGGCAAAGCAGCAAGGTCAAGCTCGGATGACTCCCCAACACCTGCTACTTGGTCTTTTGCGGGAAAGTGAGATAGGAGGTGAGGCGGGTGGCGGTTTGGCCATGCACGTTCTAAAAGAGTGCGCCGTAGACTGCCAGAAGCTGAAGCAGCAGCTGGACAGCGCATGAGGAGAAAGGGGTGGCACGAACGGTGGGAGGGGTCGGCGCGGGCGACAGTTCAACCGGCTCGGGGACAAGGTCTTGAACGGCGTAGGACCGGTACACTGAACCACGTAGTCGTAGGTCTTTCTCCATGTTTCCCGACTTTTTGCCCGCTGCCGCCCAAGACCTAACCGACGCCGAATCCATCGATTTCGCTCAGAAAATTCAGCGGGTCACGGTAACTGTCCCCCTGGGGTCGGGGGGACGGGCGATCGCCACCAGCTACATCCAGCAAGGCACGCCAACGGATCAGCCCCCCATTCTGCTAATTCACGGATTCGACAGCTCCCTAATGGAGTACCGGCGACTGTTGCCTCTGCTGGCGGAGCGTCGGGAAGTGTGGGCAGTGGATTTACTGACCTTCGGATTTACGGAGCGTCCGGAAAATCTCACCTTTAGTGCGGCAATCATCAAGGCACACCTACATCAGTTTTGGCAGGACGTCATCGGGGGGCGATCGCTATTTTTAATCGGCGCATCCATGGGCGGAGCCGTTGCCCAGGATTTTGCCGTGACCTACCCCGACGCAGTGGAAAAATTGGTGTTGCTAGACAGCGCCGGATTTGTGGGGAAACCCCTGGCGAGTCGGTTTTTGATCGCCCCCATTGGCAAACTGGCGACCAATTTCCTATCCAACCCCAAGGTGCGCAATGGCATCGGCAAACAAGCCTATTACGACCCTGAGCAGTGGGCAACGCCGGAAGCCTATCGCTGCGGCGCACTCCACGTAACGATGCCCCAATGGAGCGAAGCCTTAATTTCCTTCACCCAACAGGGCGGCTACACCATCCAGGGCGATCACATTAGTCAGATCCAACAGCCCACCCTAGTGTTATGGGGCGATCGCGACCAAATCCTGGGGACCGCCACCGCCCGAAAATTCGCCGACACCTTACCCAGCAACACCCTCGTTTGGGTGTTGGAGTGTGGCCACGTTCCCCACTTGGAACAGGCCCCATTCACCAGCACCCAAATCTTGGACTGGCTGAATGAATCGGATTAAGCTTTAGCACCAACGGCACCGCTGGCGGTCCGAGCCCGGTCGGATAAGCGCTCCGTAATGAAATCGTAGGCTTCACGGTAGTTGGGTACACCGCGCATCTCCAGACGGCTCCCATCCTTCAGGGTCAACACCATATCTCCCCATAGACCAAGACCCCGGGGAACGGTGACCACTTTTGACACTTCCGAATAAATAATGTCCGAGCGATCGCGGCCGAGCCAGCCCCCAATCACCGTTACGCGACGGCTGGTGATGCGGAATCGCAGCCATAGGGCCCGTACCACAGCGCCCACGGTCAAGGGCAAACAAATGACTGTGAATCCGAGCAAGAGATTGATGATGAGTTCACCGATGTGGGGACCGCCTTCGTAGAACACATCTTCCTTAACGCCCATGGAGTACCTCGATGTCCTTAAGTAATGTTTCTAATTCTTGCAGAAACTGAGAAGTATTGCACTCAAGGGCAGCGTTACGGGCGGAGATCCGAATACACCAGCCGGGTCGGAGCTGGGGCAGCAGCTCCTGAATCGCGCTATGGATACGACGGCGAATCCGGTTACGGACAACGGCCCGCTTATGAACTTTCTTACTGATGGCAACCCCAAACTGGGTGGGAATTGGCACAGGTTCACTAGGTTGGTCGGGGTGCGATCGCGCCAGAGCCCAAAGGGTCATAGTCTTGCTGCGGCGACGGATGCCCTGGGTGCGTAGGTCATCAAAAAGGGCGCGATCGCGGAGGCGATGGGCTTTGGGTAGCGCCATACGGTCTAATGCTGGGGATAAGACAGGCGGGGGCATCGAGCCTGATCAGGTTGAACTTGGCGCTGTCGAACTCGGCAATGCCAAACATCAAGGCGCACAACGCTAGCGGAGGGTCCCCATTGGACAATCTCCGGAGCCTCATGATTCAGTGCGCCTTCATTCAATTCAATGCCCCGTTATGATGCGCTGTCTGGGAAAAAGGGTCGTCCATTCTAAGCAAACTTGAGCCAATCAAACTCTCGTCCAACTTAAAAACTTTCGTCAAACTCAATTCTTTCAAATCTAAGCAGACAACTCTATGCAGACAACCGAGCCCGGCCTTTTTTGCGACGAGCTTTGATGGTGTTGCGGCCGTCTTCATCCAGCATGCCGCGATGCCACTCCCATTTGCGAACCTTCGCCTCAAGGCGCCGGAACTGACGCTGCCACA
>JBCCTE010000517.1:0-2671 GCA_039198915.1 Cyanobacteria bacterium P01_D01_bin.73
CACATCGGCGTGGGCGCTCATCCAGCGGCATACCGCCGATGTGGAGGATTTGCTACTGATTGCTCGACAGCGCGATCGCCTGGAGGCGCTTCAGGAAGAATTGGGACGCGGCAAGATTACGGATCTGGACGATGCGCTGCCCCAGGCGGACTTTATCGTTTGGGTCGCCAGCATGCCCCAGGGCGTACAAATTGACCCGGATGTGCTGAAAAAGCCCTGCGTGATTGTGGATGGGGGCTATCCCAAAAATATGTCCACCAAGATTAATCACCCGGATATCTATGTGCTGAATGGCGGCATTGTGGAGCACACCATCGGCATCGAGTCGCAAATTATGCAAATTATCGGCATGGCGGAGCCAGCGCGGCAGATTTTTGCCTGCTTCGCCGAATCCATGCTGCTGGAATTTGAGAAATGGCACACGAATTTTTCCTGGAGCCGTAACGAAATCACGGTGGAGAAGATGGAAAAAATCGGCGCCGCGTCCATCAAACACGGCTTCTTGCCACTGCTGCCAAAGTCTGCTGCGTCAGTGAGCGGTTAACAAACTGGATAAAAGAGGGGCTGGCAAGTTGGTAAGCTAGCCCACAGAGTATTTTTCCCAGTCGGGGCTTTACTGCGATCAGCGGTCAGCCTGGACTGGCCGTTGTTGTTGGTTTCCCGTGATTGGTTATGGCTGCTGGTAAACGTAAACCGTTGGTCCTGGATTTTGAAAAGCCGCTGGTGGATCTGGAGGAGCGTATTGATCGCATCCGGCTGATGGCGGATGAAAACGGCGTGGACGTGACGGAGCAAATCCAGCAGCTTGAGGCGCGGGCAACCCAGCTACGGCAGGAGGTGTATACCAGTCTGTCGGCAGTGCAGCGATTACAGGTAGCGCGGCATCCTCGGCGCCCTAGCACCCTGGACTATATCCAGACCATGACGGATGAATGGCTGGAGCTTCATGGCGATCGCCGAGGGGGCGATGATATGGCGCTGGTGGGCGGCATTGCTCGGTTGGATGGGCAGCCGGTGGTGTTGATGGGACACCAGAAGGGGCGAGATACGAAAGACAATGTGGCGCGAAATTTTGGTATGGCGTCGCCGGGAGGATACCGCAAGGCGCTGCGGTTGATGGAACATGCCAACCGGTTTGGGATGCCGATTATTACCTTTATTGATACGCCGGGGGCTTGGGCGGGCGTAGAGGCGGAACGGCTGGGGCAGGGGGAAGCGATCGCCTACAATCTCCAGCAAATGTTTAAGTTTGACGTACCGATTATCTGCACCGTTATTGGCGAAGGCGGGTCCGGCGGCGCGTTGGGCATTGGCGTTGGCGACTGCCTGATGATGTTTGAGCATTCGGTGTACACAGTGGCGTCACCGGAGGCGTGCGCGTCGATTCTGTGGCGGGATGCGGGGCAGTCGGGGCAGGCGGCAGAAGCGCTAAAAATTACGGCGCGGGATTTAAAGCAGCTGGGAATTTTGGATGAGCTGTTGCCGGAGCCCGTTGGTGGAGCCCACAGCCGTCCTCTGGAAGCAGCGAATACCCTAAAGGCAACGATTTTGAAGAACCTGAAGGACTTACAGGCATTGCCGCCGGAGCAACTACGGGAGCGCCGCTATCAGAAATTCCGCCGTATTGGTTATTTCACGGAAACCGGCGAAGCGCCCCGTCCAGCGATCGCCGAGTAGCGGCAAAAGACTACACACAGCGCTATTTGACCCTTTCCAGTTGGCGTAATTCTTGAAACAATTGCGCTACTTTTTCTAGGTCTTTGTTGCCGGGCGATCGCTCCACCCCGCTGGATAAATCAATCCCATTCGGCGTCACCCGCGCCAGCGCCATGGCAACATTATCAGGGCGCAGTCCGCCAGCTAACAACCAGGGGCAAGATGGCGAAAAGGCAGTGAGGCTTTTCCAGTCCAGCGTTGCACCAGTCCCGCCGAGAACACCGGGACGGTAAGCATCCAGTAGCAGTGCATCAACAACATCGCTGTACTCCAGAGCTTGCTCAAGGCTAGCTTTGTCTTTGACTCGGATGGCTTTGATAATTTCCACCTCGGGCAGGCGATCGCGAACCGTCCGGCAATCGTTCAAAGTCTCATCGCCATGGAGCTGAATTCCCGTTAACGGCCCGGCAGATTGAAACGCTGCGATGAACTCTAGAGGAGCATTGGCAAAAACACCGACTCGCTGGGTTTGCGGCGATTCAGCGATTAGGGTTTCGGTGAGGTGCTGCAATTTATCGGGCGGGATGTATCGCGGTGAGGCTTCGACAGCGATAAAGCCTAGGGTTGTTGCTCCTAAGCGGGCGATCGCCACCGCCTGATCCGGTTGAGTCAATCCACAAATTTTGACGCGTAAGGTAGACATATCCCCATCAAGTACCGTTTCCGAATTTTTTTCGAGACATAACGTTGCAAAACACGGACCGTTGCCAGCTTATCTGAAGAGAGAAGATGTAGGGAAATCAACGGTTTCGGGGTCGGTAACCCTCAATCTTTGTCAAATCCAGGGGGTGATAAAAGACGTTACCCTGAAGTTAAGACAAATTCACTAGTTAGCTTTCTGGAACGCAAGTTTAACCGTCGTTCCATGTTCTATCTCCACGTTTCACAGCTTCTCTGTCTATGCGATCCGGTATACGAGTTGGTTCAATTCTCGGCATTCCCCTGCTGATTGACC
>JBCCTE010000518.1:0-2656 GCA_039198915.1 Cyanobacteria bacterium P01_D01_bin.73
CCCAAAACCAGATTTTCCGAGTATCAGAATTAGGGTCCCAGAGTGCATCGTCAATTGATCCCCAGCGACTCAACCTCCCTGAGTCGCTGGGGATCAGGAGGGATCAGCTACGCCTCAGGAACCTCGCGTGGGGGAAGCACACACCCTTGATGTGATCTTCGGTTAGCGCAACGGCGTAACGGCTTCGAATTGTATAGCCGTCAAGCGTTGCGAACGGGGATTTGATGTTGCTTGAGGTGGTCCTTGATCTCTTGCACGCTGAGTTGGCCGTAGTGAAGCAGCGATGCCAGAAGCGCCGCCTCGGCTTTTCCATCCACGATCGCCTCACGGATATGGTCACAATTTCCCGCGCCGCCCGATGCAATCACTGGGACATTTACTGATTCAGCGATGGTTCGGGTTAACTCCAGGTCATAGCCCGCCTGGGTGCCGTCCGCGTCCATGCTAGTAATTAACAATTCCCCTGCGCCTCGACTCACCATTTCCTTTGCCCAGGCGATCGCATCCAGCCCCGTATTTTCCCGACCGCCGCGCACGTAAACATCCCACGCCGTTGGTACTCCATCCACGCCCGTGCCTTCCCGCCGCCGCGCATCGATCGCCACCACAATGCACTGGGCACCGAACCGCTCGCTAGCTCGATTAATCAAATCAGGATCGCGCACTGCCGCCGAATTAATGCTGGTTTTGTCGGCTCCTGCCCGCAATAGCTCCTTAATCGTTTCCAAATTACTAATGCCGCCGCCGACGGTTAGTGGAATAAACACCTCTTCAGCGGTGCGATAAACCACATCAAAAATAATTCCTCGATCCTCGTGGGTAGCGGTGATGTCCAGAAACACCAGCTCATCGGCACCAGCACGGTCATAAATACGCGCCAACTCGACCGGATCCCCCGCATCCTTCAAATCAACAAAATTTACTCCCTTCACCACGCGCCCGGCTTTAACGTCTAAGCAGGGTAAGATTCGCTTCGCTAGCATCAACAGGACTCCTTTTCGAGGTCAACCAGAAATACATCGAAATCTTTCTTTAAATAAGTTCAATTATTTTTTAAGTAAATTTAAGCAGTCGTGACTTCACTGGTTATTTTTGGGACGATCAGTAGTAGTAAACCGTACTGCTGGAGATAGCTGAAATTGTGATTGAAATTGGTCAGAGCGTAAAGGTGAAGCGGATTTGGGATCGTGTTCCCAGCGATACGGTGGAATCCATTAGGCGTAACCCGGTGGGAACTGTTAAAGAGTTCAAAATGGTTGATGCCAGCGGCGTTGGTGTCGTTGTTGAGTTTGATGGTGGCTTTGCTACCTGGTTTTTTGAGGATGAGGTAGAGCCGGTCTGGGCTTAGAACCTGGCTGTGTAACTATCTCTGAACGATTTGCTGCGATTTTACTTCTGGGCTCGGATTGATTAGCGATCCGAGCCCATTCTTGTGTCCATGCATTTATGTTCATCTCTATAGTGGTGAGTGTGTTGATTCAAGTTGGGCGAGGGGAGTGGTAAGGATGGCGTTTACGCTGACGTTTTTGGGCAAAGGGGGAACGGGACGGACGACGATCGCGATCGCCGCAGCCAAGTCCTTCGCAGCACAGGGCAAGCGAGTGTTGTTGTTTAGCTACACCACGGGACCGGATTTGCAGCTGCTGTTGGATTGTGAGCTGGGGGGAGAGGCGGAACCCAAGACTATTGAGCCCAATCTAGACGTGGTGCAGCCGTCGAAGGTAAAGCTGCTGGAGCGGGGCTGGGGCGAGGTGAAGGCGTTGGAGGCGAAGTATTTGCGATCGCCATTCTTCAAGGATATTTACGGGGAAGAGCTGGCGGCGTTTCCGGGAATTGACCGGGCGATCGCGCTAAATAATCTGCGTAAGTTCGACGACGGCGGCAAGTATGACGTGATTGTCTATGACGGTACCGGCGGCGAGGATGAGCTGCGGATGTTGGGGGTGCCGGATGTGTTGTCTTGGTATGTGCGCCGGTTTTCTAAGGTGGTGGCGGATTCGGATTTTGCGCGAGCGTTGACGCCGTTTATTCAGCCGGTGGCGGGGGCGGTGCTCAACACGGGCTGGGGATCAGAGCCGTGGAAGGAGCCCATGGATGAGGTGGAAGGGCTGTTGGCTCAAGGGCGTGACTCGGTAAGTAATCCTCGGCGGCTGGCGGCTTGGTTGGTGACCACGACGGATTCGTTGGCGATCGCCCAGGCGAAGTATCTATGGGGCAGCGCTCAGCAATCTAGCGTTACCGTTGGCGGGGTGTTGGTAAATCGGGCGGATGATGGCGCGGCTGGGGTAGTGGCAGAAACCTTTGCGCCGTTGACTGTTGGTAGTTTGCCGGAGCGATCGCCGGGAGACTGGTCAGCTTTGGTGGGAGCAATGCCAAAATTCGATACGGCATCCCAGGCACCGCGCCCCATTGAAATCGATACTGCCCAAAAGCAGGTACGGCTATTTTTGCCGGGCTTTAGCAAAGCAGAGGTAAAGCTAATTCAGTCGGGACCGGAAATTACCATTGAAGCGGGTGGGCAGCGGCGAAATATCCTTCTGCCACCGGCGCTGACCGGGCGATCGGTCACCGGCGCAAAATTCCAAGGCAGCTACCTAATCATTTCTTTCTAAGAAATCTCCCTAAGAAACCCTCCCCCCTTATCAAGGGGGGACCG
>JBCCTE010000519.1:0-2632 GCA_039198915.1 Cyanobacteria bacterium P01_D01_bin.73
CCACGAGCTACAGCAGAGCGTGGTGAAGCTGATGCGGGGGCTGATGATGGCGATGATGCGCCAGGCTCCGAAGGTTGAACGTTTTAAGGTGACCCAGGCTCCTCTGGACTCCCTCCATGCCAAGTACGGCACCGCAACGGGAGAGCCGGTGGTGGCGGATGACGAGTGGGGACATTTGCAAGTTGATGCTACTTCGATTTTCTTGCTGATGCTGGCGCAGATGACGGCGTCGGGTTTGCAGATTGTGTTCACGTTGGACGAGGTGAATTTTGTCCAGAACTTGGTTTATTACATCGGACGCGCCTATCGCACGGCGGACTATGGAATCTGGGAGCGGGGCAACAAGTTAAACCATGGTAAGCCGGAGTTGAATGCCAGCTCCATTGGGATGGCGAAGGCGGCGCTGGAGGCGTTGAACGGGCTGAATTTGTTTGGCGTGGACGGGGCGCGGGGATCGGTGATTCACGTGCTGGAGGACGAAATTGCGCGGGCGCGAATTACGTTAGAGTCGCTGTTGCCTCGAGAGTCGGCGTCGAAGGAGACCGATGCAGCGCTGTTGAGCGTAATCGGCTTCCCGGCGTTTGCGGTGGAGGATCAGCCCCTGCGCGATCGCACCCGCGAGACCATCCTCGAAAAGCTTCAGGGCAACTACGGCTGTAAGCGATTTTTGCGGGACGGTCACCAGGTGGTTTTGGAAGACACCAACCGCCTCCACTACGAGCCCTACGAACTACAAACTTTCAAAAACATCGAGTGCGAGTGGCCGCTGTTCTTCACCTACCTGCTGTTGGATTCGCTGTTTCGGGGCGATCGCGAAGGCGCGGAAGCCTATCAGGAGAAGCTCCAGGCGATCGCCGTTGAACAGAACGGGGTCAAGCTGCTGCCGGAAGTGTATTTCGTGCCGGAACATCTGATTGATGCTGAGCGGCACAATCCCCAGTCCCAGGAACGCCAGCCTAACGAAAACCTGCCGCTGGTGTGGGCGCAGTCCCTGTGGACCCTGGGGCAGCTAATTTTGGAGGGGTTGCTGGAGCCGTCGGATTTGGATCCTCTGGGGCGGCGGCGGACATTGCGATCTCTGCGGGAACCAGTTGTGCAGCTTGCCCTGGTTGCCGAGGACACTGCCCTTCAGGAGCAGCTCGCCACCTACGGCATTGAAACCCAAACCCTCGACGAAATTGCACCGATTCAGCTCCACCGTTCCAGTGATTTATCTACGGCCTTTGCCGCCCTGGGAGCCAACGACAAACTGGGACTTAGCGGTCGACCGGTGCGGCGGTTGCGGGCGCTGATGACGTCGCAGATTTATCAAATTAGCGGTCAAACGGTGGTTTTCCTTCCGTCTATGTGGGACGCCGATGATTTCTATCTCACCCTCGATCCCGATTTCTTGGCGGCACAACTGCGGGCGGAGGTTGCCTACGTTGCCCGCCACTGGAAACAGTCCGGTCGCCCCACAGTTACCCTGCTGCTAACTCATGATCGACTGGACAACGGCGCTGGGAGCGTTAACCCTCAATCCCCCCTAATCCGCTTTATCGTTGAATGCCAAAGCGGCACCTGTGACGGGGTTCAAATGTACGTCAACGCGCTGGATCAGCTGTTGGTAACGGCGGGCATTCGACGGCTGGACGTGCTGAACGATATGAACGTCAGTATGACCCAGCAGGCGATCGCCTCAGCGCCCCCCATCACTAACCTGCTGCAGTTTGACCCAGCGCAAACCCGCCCCCTCGACAATCGACAGGAGCTGGAGCTGGAATCGGAGGGCTCTAGCCATGGGCTGCTGGAACGCTTGCGCCGAAGTCAAAATTTATACGAGCAAGTGGAAATTATTAACAATCTGGTGCGCCTGGAATCACTGGACTTTGAAACAGGGCTGGGGCACGGGCGATCTGCAACGGTGCGGGAGTTATTGGCGGAGCTGTATGCCAGAGCCGCGCGAGGCATTCCGGTGGCGGTGGCAGAGGGAGAAGCGCCGGAGCGGCAGGTCTACTGGGCACTGGTTCGGCGAACGGCGGGGCTGCTAGGGCGGGCTAATAATGGTCTGTCTGATGCGGTAACGGACTTACTGGTACGCCAGAAAGTGATCGCCGTGGGACGTGCCTACAGCGAAAAGGCGATTATTGACCGCCCCATGACCAAGCGGGAAATTGCGGCGCAAATCGATCAATTTTGCGGGGAAGATACTCGCGATCGTGTCCTTAGCCAGGAAATTCTTATCGGCTTGGGCGTACTCATTCGTACGGAGCCATCGCTATTTAAGGGCTTTTTAACCCTGCGAACCAGTTACTTTATCCTGCTATTGGTAAGTGAATTGGGGCGCGATTTACTGCTAACGCCCGACGAAGCCTACGAGCAGCTAATGGAGCAAAACCCATTCGAAATTGCTATTCGTTTGCGACAGGTTTTACAGGGTTATCAAGGGGCGACCCAGGCGCTACAAAGTCAGGAATCATTACATATCAAAAAAACGGAGCGTCCTATTGAATGGATCCTGCTGCCGGACCGAGATGAAGCGCTACCGCAGGCTGGAAGTTGGGTGCGTCAGCGGGAAATTGAAGGCTCCGTAAACCGCGTTCCACCTAAATTCTACAACCAGGTCTGGAATCTGCTACAGCACTGCAAAGGG
>JBCCTE010000520.1:0-2607 GCA_039198915.1 Cyanobacteria bacterium P01_D01_bin.73
AACTTTTTCAAGCTACTTTTCTGCCACTAACTATCAAATTCTGATCCCCAGTTGTACTTATCAACATCTGGCTTTGTGTTGGGACGAAGGTGATTTTCTTCTTCAGAGCGCACCCCTCTCTCATCACGTCCCCTAAATCCCAGCGTATTAGACTCCGGAGCCCCCTCGTCATCATCCAACGCATCCACATCGCTACCAGCAACATCACTGCGAAATGCCCAATCTCTCTGTTCCTGCACCTCGCGATCTAATGAGTCCTGCTCCAGTGATTCCTGATCGACAAAGTCTTGATCAAACACTTCAGACTCAGAAAAATCCGGCTTGCCTAAATCTGCTCTGTCTGGCAACGGCTTAATATCAACGACTGGTCCTGACGGGGATGGTGCAGACGCAGGAGCACTTAGTCGTGAATTTGCTTTCCATCGGTTGGTCGGGCGATCGCCATACTGCCCGTCAAAATAATCACTGGAGTCGCTACTCTCGGAATCGTATCCCGCGATCGCTCGAGAGAACTGGAATGATTTTCTACTGCGCGATCGTCTGAAACGGCCAAACCATCGACGTACTCGCGATCGCGGCGGTAGCGAAAAGGTCAGCCCATTTAGCGATAACCCATTCCACCCACCTGGCCCAGCATCTCGGTCTGACACTACAGAAAACTGCTCCTGCAAAAGCTCCCGTAACCGACTGCTCGTAAGCGGACGATTGAGCTTGCCCTGCTGTGCCAATGAGATTGAGCCCGTTTCCTCCGACACCACCACGCACAAACAATTCTCAACTCGCTCCGTAATGCCCATTGCGGCACGATGACGAGTTCCCAACTGTCGCGAAGCCTGGCGATCAGACAACGGTAGAATCGCCCCCGCCGACGTAATATTTGCACCTTGGATTAGAATTGCTCCATCGTGCAACAGGGTCGACGTTTGAAAAATTGTTTGGATCAGCTCTTTTGAAACCTGAGCCTGGAGCTGCACGCCGGGAACAGAAAAGTCACGCTCATCAAAAGCGCCATCCGTTTCCAACACAATCAACGCTCCAGTGCGGTTTTGCGATAGTTCCTTGACCGCATCCACTAGCTCATCGATAGTGTCATCAGACTTGGGATTACTAACTCCCACCGGCGTCAGCAATCGCCAGATTTCTCCCCGCCCCAGCCGTTCCAGAAATCGCCGAAACTCAGTTTGCAGCAGAACCGCCATCGCCACCGACGCCCCTAGCGTCAGGTAGGTCAGAAAAAAACTCAGCAAGGTTAATTCGAAGTGGCGGCTGATAGCGGTGATAAGCATCAACACCACGAACCCTCTGACCATCCAAAGGGTACGTCGCTCCCCAATAAGCAGAAGAACGGCATAGGTCAGCGACAAAACCAGGACAATATCAATGACTTGTCGCAGCAAAGGTGATATCCCAATCACACAGGTTGGACGTCAGGATTGCTGGCGATGATCCTTGCGCGCCAGCTCGGCAATGCTTCCGGCGATTGCCCCCCAGGATGGTCAGAGAGTAAGGCGTTGCGATCGCAGTTTGACAGTGGGAATTGGCTGACTTTTCACTGCTTGATCTAAGCGTCGCTTATGAAATCTTAGGCCAAGACTCCAGAAAGCGGTGTTTAGACTGCGTATGCTGAACCGAGAGCCCACCATATCAAAGCGGCAATGCTGCCGAGGATTAATACGCCGGAGAACACAACGGCGAAGGGGCTATCCGCGCCCTTGAATTTCATAATGCCGCGATTCAGGTCAGACATAAGCGCTACTTTGTTGCAATTCAACAGGGTATGGTTTGCGATTTATTGCGCGGTAGTTTCCGCGACAGAGCTTATGCTCTTTTTAATCTTACCCAGTGTATGTACCGCTTGTGTCGCCTAAAAAGGGAATTTTTGAATCCTAAAGGGCACCGAAAGTTTTGCCTATCAATGGCGTAGTGGGTGTATCAATCTGAGTCTCTATATTTTGGGCATTTTATTCTGATCATTGTTGTCAGGGCGCTTTCATAGGATGCCGGTTGGCTAGGATAGCGGCGAGTTGTTGGCGAGTTGTGAAGGGGAGGTGGGTTTGTGAAAGGGGTTTGGATTGCGATCGCCCTGGTGTTGGGAGTTGCGATCGCAGTGGAGTTAGGTCTGCGTTGGGTGTTGGGGCTGGGTACGCCGCCGCTGTATGTAGGTGATGAGAAAACGGGATATCGCCTGAAGCCCCATCAAAAAATTCGGCGCTTCGGCAATCGCATTGAGGTGAATCAGTTTTCAATGCGGGGCAGCGAGCTGGCGGAGTCGGGTACAACGCTTCGGGTGCTGGTGTTAGGAGATTCGATCGTAAATGGGGGCTGGTGGACCGACCAGGAAGATACGCTGACGGAGCGGCTGCGATTGAGGTTAAGCAAGGGTTTACCGCCACGGGTATTTGAGGCGCTGGTGTCTGATGCCGAGGCTAAGCAAGCAGCAGGGCGATCACGACCGCTTGAAGTATTGAACGTATCGGCAAACTCCTGGGGACCACGCAACGAGCTGGGGTATATCGAGCAGTTCGGAGTGTTCGATGCCCAGGCGTTGGTGTTGGTTATCAATACAGACGATTTTTTCTCAAAGCCGCCGACGTCGATACCAGTGGG
>JBCCTE010000521.1:0-2594 GCA_039198915.1 Cyanobacteria bacterium P01_D01_bin.73
CCCAGATTTGGTGCATATCGTAAACCCGGCAATCCTCGGATTGGGTGGGCTTTTTTATGCCAAGCAGCGGAATCTCCCGCTAGTGGCGTCCTACCACACCCACCTACCCCAGTACCTGCACCACTACGGGCTGGGCTTTTTGGAAGGCGTGCTGTGGGAAATGCTGAAGGCAGGGCACAACCAGGCGGATATTAACCTGTGCACTTCGACCGCCATGGTGAAGGAGCTTGGCGAACACGGTATTGAGCGGACGGATCTCTGGCAGCGGGGCGTGGATACGGAGACCTTCAATCCCCACCTCGCCAGCCGGGAAATGCGCGATCGCCTCACCCAGGGCAGCCCCGACTCACCGCTGTTGCTATACGTGGGTCGACTGTCTGCCGAAAAGGAAATTGACCGCATTCGCCCCGTCCTCGAAGCCATTCCCAATGCCCGGCTCGCACTGGTGGGCGACGGTCCCTACCGCGAAGAGCTAAAGGAAATTTATAAGGATACGCCGACCCACTTCGCTGGCTATATGCGCGGCGTCGAGTTGGCAACCGCCTACGCTTCTGCCGATGCGTTTATCTTCCCGTCCCGCACTGAGACTTTGGGATTGGTACTGCTGGAAGCGATGGCGGCTGGGTGCCCGGTGGTTGCTGCGCGGGCGGGGGGGATTCCCGATATCGTGACTGACGGGGAAAACGGATTTATGTTCGACCCTGCCGATGATGCCGGTTCCATTAAGGCAACCCAGGCGCTGTTGGCAAATCAAATTAATCGCGAAAAGTTGCGTAAGGCTGCTCGAGCTGAGGCAGAGCGGTGGGGATGGAACGGTGCGACTCGACAGCTCCAGCGCTACTATCAGGCGGTTATTGAAGGGCGATCGCCCTCCATGGCGGCATAATCCTCAACTCCCAACAGCTTGATGGAGCCTTTCTTAGGAGGTTCGATTCAGGAGTTGGTTAAGGACGCGGCGACCGTTTTGAAACACTTCCAGGCGAATGGTGTTGCGATCGCTGGGCTGGAAGGTCACCTGATAAATCGTGTCGCCATTCTGGAATTGGTATTGGGGGCGGTCCGTTGTGCCGCTCACCACACTGTCAAGTAGCTCAATAGAACTGCCCGAGCGGCGATCTGTACCTCGGTATAAGTACAAAGCTGGCTCCCACTGCCCAAACTGAACTCGCCAGCGTCCATTTTGAAACGTGCCGTTAAGGGGTGGGCAATTGTTTACTTCCCGAATATCGTAGCCACTGGTGCTATTGGGAATCCCTTGGGTGTACATACGGCAAGGGGCTCCCGCGGAGGCTGGCTGCGCAACTGCCCCCACAGCGCCGCCCCCCATTACCACCCCAGCGATCGCCGCCGCTACTTTAGCTCGAACGCGACTTTGCAATAAAACCTGTTGCATGGTGGTATATCTCCTAAATGCGAATTAGCAGTTCGTTGAGAATAAGCTCCTCACCCTGGAACACCTCAAGGCGAATGGTGTTGTGATCGTTGGAGCGGAAGGTGACGGTGTAAGCGGTGTCCCCGTCTCGAAAGAGGTAGAGTGGGCGATCTTCGGTACCAAGCACTTCTCGGCTTGACAAGTAGATTGAATCCCCACCATTGCGATCGCCACCTTCGTAGGTATATACCCCCGCATCCTCTTTTCCAAGGGTGACCTGCCAACGTTCATTTTGAAAATCACCCTGCAAGAGGGGGCAGTTAGTAAAGTCACTCCAAAGGGGAATTTCAGGGTGATCCAAGCTGTAGACCTCACAGGCACTATCCGCCGGATCCATACCGAAGGCAGCTCCCTCGAGCACTGTAGCGATCGCCCCACCCAAAACCAGAGCCGTGGATGCCATCGCGAACGTTGAACGAAATCGGCGCAGCTTATTCAGTGACATATCTTAGTGGCAGACCCTAGGCGATCGCCTCGAAATCAGCAGGTTAATCTCCACTGTTTTAGGGCGATGCACCGTTCAGTCACCCCCATCAAGGTCAGTTATTGAAGTGAACAACTATCGAAGTGAACAACAGAAGGAAGAGGCAATTCTGTTAATGCAAATGATTTCAGGTAACTAATCACTCCTAGCTGCGCATTAAAGTCAACTGAAATCCTGGTCAAACCACAAAATAATGACGCCCTAAAGGGAACGTCAACTTAACTCAGACAACCCATCTAACCGCCAAACCCCTTTGAATACAAGGGTTAGAGAAAATTTCTCAAAAAAAAAGACCGACCTAACTGGCCGGTCTCATTACCCGTTTACTAGAGAGGAGAACATTTCATTTCTGCCTTTTCTTGAACTCAATATATCCCTATTGAAACTTTATGTCAATAAAAACCTAAAAGTTTTTTCAGATTCTCTGTCTGGGGCGATCGCATCGTCGGGGTTCCCCAGAAGCAGCCCGTAAGTAGCCGTGACTCGTCCGAAAAATACTCCTCCCCAACCCCAGCTATTATCAGCGTTCTGGGGATTTATGAGCCCAAACCTTCAGCTCTTTCCCATTCCTCTACCTATCGATTAATCATGTAACCAGTTAGAGGCGCTAGTTGCCTAAGCTAATCAAGACTAACAATTCCTAAGAAAGCATCTGCTAATGACAATAGTTCTAAATAG
>JBCCTE010000522.1:0-2589 GCA_039198915.1 Cyanobacteria bacterium P01_D01_bin.73
CAAACGACACCCAAACGACACCCAAACGACACCCAAACGACACCCAAAAGGACATCGAGGGTACGGTAGAAGGATGGCAGCATGTATTTAGAAAGTGATCAGATAAAGAACGCTTTGAGCGAAACGAGTTTTGCTTGCTCTGTCCGCACGGTCCAGCGGCGACTAAAAAAACTCGGACCCCCTTTTAAAAGAAAGGCTGGTTCCAAGGTCAAGTATTTCAAGATTGAAGCGCTCCCTAAGGAGTGGCAAGAGCCGTGTAGGGAGTTTTGGCGAGAGAATATCTCAGAGCGGCTGCTCAAGGCGGCTGATCCGGTGTCGCGGGAGACTGAGCATGAGAATCTGCCCAGTCAAGCCACGCTTGCTGGTGATGTGGTACGGCATCCTGCGAACGTGGAACCGCTTGCCTTGCCAGTGTCGGGTGTTGGTGAGGTTCGACCGGAGCCGCAGCCTGGAAGGCAGTTCAAGGATGAGACCTTAAATACGATGGCAGTGCCGATCGCAGATCGCCGGTTGGACCTGATTAATTCGATGGCGATGTACGTTGCCGACAACCTGCCAGGAAATAGGGCGGCATTACAGTATCAATTTTGTGAACTGTATAGCGCTGGGGAGATTCAGCCAGAGAAGCTAGAAACTCGTGCTTCATATCCCACCTGTAGCCGCAGTCAAATAAAGGCATGGGAACTGTTGCTGAAGCGTTATGGGTATGAGGGGCTTAAAGACCAGCGGTGTGGGCGGCGGGTTCGGAAGCTAGACACGATGCCTGATATTTTGGCTTTTATGCAGGGCATGGTGGTTCTGCATCCAAGGATTGGAAAAGCCAAGATGCTTCAGGCTATTGAGGCTCGTTTTCCGGGGCGTGACGACCTGCCTTCTGTGACGACGGTGCAGCGGTGGCTAACTGAGACGGCGGCGGATGTGGCGTTTGTGGCGGCAACCAATCCGGCGAGATATAAGAACGTCTATATGGCTGCTTTTGGTAGCTATAGCGAGGAATTTAATGCCCCAAATCAGCTCTGGGAGCTGGATTCTACCCCTGCTGACGTGATGTTGGAGGATGGGCGCTACAGCGTTATCGGCTGCATTGATGTGTGGTCGCGGCGGGCGATGTTGCTGGTCAGCAAAACCAGTAGGTCGGTAGCTATCGCGCTGTTATTGCGGCGGTGCCTGTTGGAGTGGGGCGTACCAAAAGCTATCAAAACTGACAACGGCAAGGATTATACGAGCCTGCATATCACCCGTGTGGTGGCAGAGCTGGGGATTGAACACCGTACTTGCCAGCCGTTCCAGCCGTGGCAAAAACCGCATATTGAGCGATTCCTGGGGACTTTTAGCCATGGACTGCTAGAGATGTTGCCGGGCTTTATTGGACATAACGTCACTGAGCGTCAAGCGATTCGAGATCAGCTTGATTTTGGCGAGCGGATGTTTAAAAAGGATTCGCAGGTGGAAATTCGCAAGACTGCTGATGAGTTTCAGGCGTTTTGCGATCGGTGGTTAGAGGTTATGTACCTTCACGCCTCCCATGCGGGTCTGGACGGGCAAACGCCGTGGCAGCGGTGGTCACGGCACCCGGCTCCGCTGCGAATGATTGCGGATGCTCGTAGCTTGGATGTGCTTTTGGCTCCCACCTCTGGCAAGGGAATCCGTCAGGTTGGGAAGCAAGGCATCCGGGTAGATACAGCGGCATTTGTGCACGCGCTGCTAGTGGATCGGATTGGGCAGCAAGTGCAGGTAAGGTTTGAGCCTCGGGATATGGGGGTGATTTACGTCTTCGATTTGCAGGGTAAATTCCTGTGCGAAGCGATTTGTCCCGAGCGCAAAGGTATTAGTCGTGCGGAGTTGGCTGCTGAAGCGAAACGGTTGCAGCGCCAGGTTATTGGCGAGCAACGTAAGACGCTGAAGTCGCGAGCCCGCGCGGTTAAGCAGACCGATGTGGTCGAAGCAATTCTTGAGCAGCGTGAGGAGCACACCGGCAAGCTGGTGGAAATGCCTCGGGTTGTTGAGGAGTTTAGTAACCCTGCTTTGGTTGAGGCGGCTAAGGCTGCTGATGCTGGGGCTGCGGTGCTGGGGTCTGATGCTGGGAATTCTCCCGTGATTGAGCCACCGGAACCGGTGCTTAGCCCAGAACAGATCGCCCAACAGGCAGACAGGGAGGCTGCCAGGGAAGAACGCGATCGTCTTCTGCCTTATCCAACAGGGAAGCGCATGGTTGACCTGTGGAAGGCTGGGCGTGCCAACGAAATAACAGAGGAGGATCTTCTACTAGCTCAGAAATATTGCTTTTCTGGCGATAACGCAAGCTACCAAAAGTTTCTCGTGGCCTGCTTTGGGGTTGAGGAAGAAAGGGCGTTTTTTGGCTGGTTACAGCCAGCGCTGAAGGATCTAATCGACCGCCGCAGAGCCATGTGATGGGGGGAGAGGCAGGAAACCCCCCTTACTACCAATAAGTGGGGGCTAGTTTGCAATTCCACGGATGCTAAATGAAAAACCATTGAGAACTTGAATTTTATCAATGAAGTGTCACATTGTTCAGACTAAGAACGTCTTAAGCGTCCGTCAAATCTACGCGGACCTGGGTAGCCTCGC
>JBCCTE010000523.1:0-2586 GCA_039198915.1 Cyanobacteria bacterium P01_D01_bin.73
AAACGAGATGGGTTTGGCGATCGCCTAGACCTGTCTGAAGATGCGGAAGCCTATCGCCAAAAAGCCGATTTGCTGATGGCCTATCTCCACCAGTGGCGCATCGGGATGGAGAAAATTACCCTGAACGATTTTGAAACGGGAGAGCCCGTTACGATTCCCCTGGATCCCACGATCAATGCCCAGGGGAACGCCCAGAAGCTTTATAAAAAGCATCAGAAATTGCGGCGATCGCGCCAGGCGATCGAGCCCCTACTAAACGCAGTTAATGCCGAGATTCAATATCTGGAGCAGGTGGATGAGGCGCTGGACGAGTGCAATATTTATCGAACGGTGGAAGATTTAAGCGCTTTGGAAGAAATCCGCGACGAGCTCATTGAGCAAAACTATATGGCGGATCCCGGCTACCAGCGACCTAAACGAACTGACGACGACATTAGCTACAGCCGCTATCACACCGCTAGCGGTTACGAAATCTGGGTAGGGCGCAACAATACCCAAAATGATCGCCTCACCTTCCGCCTGGCTGGGGATTATGACCTGTGGTTCCATGCCCAGGAAATTGCTGGAAGCCATGTGCTGCTGCGCCTACCGCCGGGGGAAACCGCCGACGAAACGGACCTACAAACCGCCGCCAATATTGCCGCCCTTCACAGCCGCGGTCGCCAGGCGGACGCCGTCCCCGTGGTTTATACCAAACCCAAATCCGTGTACAAACCCAAAGGCGCAAAGCCCGGCATGGCCATTTACAAAAACGAAACCATTCTCTGGGGGCATCCCAACAAAGTTACGCCGAAGGTTCAGATCTTGGCGTCTGAGGACAAGTCGGCCGGTAGACAGGAAAAATTGACAAAAAAATAAAGCCTTTCAGTTCTTGCGAACTTGGAGGCTTTATTTTCAGGGT
The DNA here is from genome assembly GCA_039198915.1 of Cyanobacteria bacterium P01_D01_bin.73. Lineage (GTDB taxonomy): Bacteria > Cyanobacteriota > Cyanobacteriia > CACIAM-69d > CACIAM-69d > CALGDE01. Next base: position 902 of record JBCCTE010000523.1, read on the forward strand.
GCATCTACCATTACGTTCTTCTCAGTTGATGACTCCCGTCAGGACAGTTTTTAAAAGAAGCTACCGTCCTTGCGACTAAGGCGTGTCATCAAATGGGCACCGGAAACTTTACGTAGTGGGGAGTACACGCCCTTTCAAACAAAAAATGCAAGGGGACTGAAACCCCTACAGCTAAAGGCTCTGAAACTTAAACGATATGGCAGCCCCTAGCTCCTATGGAACATTTTTAGTCGCTGCTTTTGTTGCCGATAACCTGGTCTTTCAGGTCGCCCACTTTAGAAGATAGCTCTTGGCGGCTGGATACCCGTAGCAAGTAGCGATACACAAACCAACCCGAGTAGGTCAGACCCACCAGCTCAAAAACCGGCGACAGTAGCGGCACTTCGTTGATGGCTCCCAATAGGGCAATCACCAACTTTACGGAAATAAAAGCGGCGATAATTAAACCGGCGGTGACGATGGGCTGACGATACTCGCCGTAGAACTTGCCCACGTAGTCGGGGAGGTCAGACAGAATTTTGTAAAACTGCTCCAAAATTTGCTGCCATTCTGGGGAGTCTTCACCGTTCGCAGAGGACAAAGAGGGCGTGCTGGTGGTCACTTCAGCTTTCGCATTGGTGCCCGCGTCTGCGTATTCTGATTTTTGTAGTTCAGGTTCCATACTTTCTAAAGCTCTCTATGTTTAAGGCGAATTTGGTAAGGCAAATCTAGGGCGAGTCCCAAAGCGAAGCTTTTGTTGCTTCCTCAGATTTTTTTGCTTTTAAGAGTTAATTTGCTAGGAAAATAGCCTACTACCACCGCATTCGCAATGAAATCGCGAACCTTTGCAACAAAATCTCTTAATTTACGCTTTCAAAATTGCTGGCTGCTATTGGCATTTCGCCCGTGCTTAACAGTGCTTGAAAGCCCATACAAACTAGCATACTGACCGAACTGGAACCGAACCTCGCTGTTAGGATAAATCACGGTGAAAAGCGGCGAGATGGCGGTATTGGCATGCAAAAAGTAGTGTTGCGAATTTTGGATGCGAATTTGGACCGGGCGCGGGAGGGAGTGCGCACGGTGGAGGAGTGGTGTCGGTTTGGGCTGAATGATGGAGAGCTGACGGCGCTGTGTAAGGAGATTCGTCAGGAGTTGGGGCTGTGGCATTCGGCGGAGATGCGGGCGGCGCGGGATACGGAGGGGGATGCGGGGACGGCGCTGACCCATAGCCAGGAGGCGCGGCGATCGCACGTGGGATCCGTGGTGCAAGCCAACCTATGTCGGGTACAGGAAGCGTTGCGAGTTTTGGAGGAGTACGGCAAACTCGCCAGCCCGGAGATGGGCACGGCGTTTAAACAGTTGCGTTATCAGGCTTACGTATTGGACAGCCGTCTTCAGGGAGCGCTATCGGAGGCTGTCCACGCGGATCGTATGGGGCGGCTGCGGCGATCGCCCGTGTACCTGGTGACGTCTCCCGATGATCGACTGGTGGAAATTGTAGAGCAGGCGTTGCAAGGCGGGCTGAGCCTGGTGCAGTATCGCGATAAAAATTCTGACGACGGGCTACGGCTACAGCGAGCGAGGGCGCTGAAGGCGGTGTGTGAATCCTACGGGGCGCTGTTTTTGGTGAATGATCGGGTGGATTTGGCGATCGCGGTGGATGCGGACGGGGTGCACGTGGGGCAGCAGGATTTACCGGTGCC
>JBCCTE010000524.1:0-2584 GCA_039198915.1 Cyanobacteria bacterium P01_D01_bin.73
CCCCACCAATCCAGAATTAGCGCGTTGGTAATCACCAAATCCACCGCCCCATCCTCGTGGGAAATGGGCGACTGTCCCATGCCATCGCGGATTACTTTACTGCCGCCAAATTTTACTTCGTCACCATAGTCCCGTCCACTTCGATAAGGGGGAATTGAAGGGTAGCTGCGACGAAGTGCCATAGCTCTTAACCCTCCGTACCCCCTGCAACAATGCCAAGCAGCCCCTAGAACGTGAACTCAGTCCGAAGCACGCCCAAAATCGCAGTGTCACCATCCTCATCCGCATTGAAGATCGTGATCACACCCGGGGTAATAGAAATAAAATCGTTCAGCGCGTAGCGATATAGTGCCTCCACATGGATGGGCGTAAAATCATCCTCATCCACACCGTCACCATTGGTCACCGTTGGCGGCTGTCCCACTAACAAAGCGCCAGAACTCCCCTCAGAGAAAAGGTCGTAGAAATTCAAACCGAGCGCCCAGGTGATCAAATCCAAATTATCATCCCCATCACTGGCATTGCGGGCATTGGTATAACCAAACCAACCGTTAATCCCGAACTTAGGAGTAATTGTAAAATTGCTCTGGAAGCCAACGCTATCGCTCAGGATAGACGACCCACCGAAGGGATCCACAACATTAGACGTACCAGCACCGCTCAACAGAGTCAGATTGGACTCAGTGCGGGACTGGTAAGCGTGGGCGTAGAACAAGCCTGCACTGAAACGCTTGTCACTGCTGTAGTAGTTTGCACTGGCACTGGCGCTGTAGCTACCGTTGAAGAAACCTGCGCCTTCTACGGGGCTAGCGGGTTCACCGGCAGAATACCCCACATTGAACGCCCAATTTTCGGTAGGCGTCCAGCTTAGGCCTCCACCGGCATTGGTGGGCAGACGGAAGACGGGGTTGCGATCGGCAAAAAACGAGAGGGCACCGGACCCATTGCCGTAAAGGGGGTTGTGCATCGGGTGGAGATCGTCAATGCCAAGGCCACTGCCACCGACAATGGCCTTGAGTTGGTCGTTAATGGGGAAATAATACGCTAGGAAATCCAACCGAAACTCGGTGCTGTCGCCTGCGCCATAGCTCAAGGCTCCCAGCCCGGTGGCATCGGAGAGAGGGTTTTGAATCGTGTTGGATTGGAGACGGGTAACGAGTAAATCATCGCCGGAGAAGCTGGTGTGAAATTCCAGGCGAGTCCGTTGCCCAAAGGCAATCTCTTCCCTATCGCTGTTCTCCCTTCCATCATCATCGAGAAAGTTGCCGCCATGGACACTGAAAATGACTGCACCTTTAAGCTTAGTGGTGGTGGAGAATTGGTTCGCTTCCAGTTCAGAGGTCCGCGCTTCTAACGCATCTACCCGACCGCGCAGGGTTGCCAGCTCAGCGGCAAATTCCTCTTGTAACCTTTGCAACGTTTTGAGATCTGCCTTGCTGGCTAGGGGAGAGGTTGCGGCTGCGATCAGCTCGTTCACCCGCTCCAAACACGCATTCAAACCCGCTGCAAATTCATAACGGGTCATGGCGCGGTTGCCGAGGTAAACACCACTGGGATAACCGGCAATACACCCGTAGCGTTCGACGAGAGATTGTAATGCTTGAAACGCCCAGTCGGTGGGACGGACATCAGAAAGCTGGGATACGGAGGTGACTTGATCGAGTCCAGATGGGCTCAATTGCGCCTTGCTCTCCTGGCCATATTGGTTCAGGGTTTCTAGGGTCGATGTCAGATCGGCAGTCGGTTCATTGGCGATCGCAGGAGATACTCCAGCATTGTGGCCCATCAAAGCAACCATGCTCAGGGTAGAGCTAGCAAGCAACAGCTTGAAACGGAAAAATTTAGAAATAGCGATCATCAAATACCTCACAACCAAACGTTTGAGTGATCGCACGAGTCATAACAGGCGATCACTATCCCAAAGGACGAGCATTATCCTCGTTGCCAAGTAACTCTGTTGCTGTCTCTCCCGCTACCAAATGCAGGCGATCGCAGGGTTTTCATAAGGGCGTCGTGAACTGTACAGGCAGCGTGATTATGGGGCGCCATCGCTTACGCTGAAAGGGTTGTAGGGGCGGTGATTTACCGATACTGGACTCAAATAAGGTAGAGTGAATATCAAGTAGTGTTGACAAATCGCATCTAAAAGTGCGCCTATCTGCAATGCCAAGACGGATGCCATCTGGGCATTGCAGAGTTTGAGTGTGATTTAGAGCTAGGGACACGCGAGATGCCAAAGCCGAGAAATCTCCTACACCTGTCGCGCCTGAGCTGTAATTGCCCCATAGTCCCTAAACAGCCAAAAATTCTTGAATGACTTCCTGGCTTAAATCTGCGGTGTCACCAGAAGCGACAATTCCCCCTTTTTGCATGGCGTAATAGCGATCTGCCTGACGCACAAAATGAAGATGTTGTTCCACTAACAACACCGAAATCCCAGTTGTTTTAATAATCCTTTTTACTGCTGCTTCGATTTCTAAAATAATTGAAGGTTGAATCCCTTCCGTCGGTTCATCTAAAACCAACAGGCGCGGTTTTCCCATAATGGCACGAGCGATCGCTAACTGTTGCTGCTGACCACCAC
>JBCCTE010000525.1:0-2580 GCA_039198915.1 Cyanobacteria bacterium P01_D01_bin.73
AGTCAGATCGCCCTCGCCCCAATTTGAAAATTCGAACCCGCCCGAGATGCCAAGAATGGAAATCGTGGAATTTCTTTAAGAACTTTAAGGGCGATAAGTACAACACTGGAGATGCTGACGATCCCCTGGCTTCCGGAAACTTTATGGCAGAGGATATCTACGTCTGTGAACAACAGCAGCGATCATTTAAATCTCCCTACTTTTCCGTTGGAGCGATCGCCAAAGACCTAGAACGATCCGTTTACCAATATCAGCGAAATGTCCAAGAATTTATGACAGCAGCGGCGGCAAAAGAATCAGTGTCAGCGTAGTCTTTGGTTGCCTGAATTCAGATTGCCTGAGTTTTAAAAATGTCTAAATTTTAGAAACCGGTTGGCTTTGAGAAATTACTCGGCGGTGCAAAGTCTTGAGGCGGCACGCCCTTCAACGCCCGCTGCATAAACGATCGCCAAACAGGAGCCACATAATTTCCCCCCGTCGCCCCGCGCCCAATACGGCTGTAATTATCATTGCCGGCCCACACCGCCACCGAAAGCTGCGGCACATAGCCCACAAACCAAACGTCCCGCTCCGCATCAGTAGTCCCGGTCTTACCCGCTGCCGGTCGCCCCAGCTTCGCCGTTTGAGCCGTCCCCTGCTGAATCACCCCTTTCAACGTTTGATTGAGAGACGCCACCGCCCATGGATCCAACACCAGCCGCGGCTTCGGCGTATTGTCTAAAAGCTGTTTACCACTGCTGTCCGTCACCTGCACAATCAGCGTCGTATCAGAATGCCATCCCCCGCTAGCAAAAGTGGCAAACGCGCCCGCCATCTCAAGCGGCGTCACATCCTCAGACCCCAGCGGCAAAGAAATCACCGGCTCCAGCGGGCTATGGAAACCCAACACTCGCGCAATTTCAATGACGCGATTTAGCCCTACTTCCTGCCCCAGCCGCACCGCCGGAATGTTGAGAGAAACCTCGATCGCCCGCTGAATGGAAACGCTGCCGGAATAGCCGCCGCCGTAGTTCTTCGGTCGATACCGACGATTCCCATCGGGGTAGCTAACGGGCGTATCCTGCACGATGGAATTGGGCGTATATTTCCCGCTGGCAAAGGCGGCATAGTACACGAAAGGCTTAAAGGACGATCCCGGCTGCCGCAGCGCCTGCACCGCTCGATTAAACTGACTCTTTTTAAAATCAACCCCACCCACCAGCGCTTTTACGAAATGGGTGCGTGGATCCACCGCCACCAGGGCAATTTGGTCAATGCGCGCCCCCTGTCGCCGCATCCGCGCAAAGGACTCCTTAACCGTATTCTCCGCCATGCGCTGGTAAGCAGAATCCACCGTCAGTTGCACTCGGATCCCTCCCCGCAGCAGGCGATCGCGCCCAAACCGCTTCTCCAGCTCCTGAATCGCCGCGTTGGTAATGTAGGGCAGCTTACTGGTCTGGAACGACGTATTTTCCGCAATCCACAGAGGTTCCGCCTTCGCCGTTTCCATCTCCTCCGGCGTAATCCACCCCAACTGCTGCATCCGTGCCAGCACCTGAATCTGCCGCTTTTTCGCCAGCGGATAGTTGTTGTTAAACGGGCTGTAATCCTCCGGCGCTTGGATTAGTCCTGCCAAAAATGCCGACTCCGCCAGGCTCAGTTCTCCCGCCGTGGAATTGAAATAGCTACGCGCCGCCGTCTGAATGCCGTAGTTGTTGTGCCCCCAATACACCTGATTGAGATACATCTCCAGGATTTCATCCTTGGTAAAAATCTGTTCCAGCCGGAAGGACAGCACTGCCTCCGCCACCTTACGGCTGATTTTTTTCTGGGGCGAGAGGAATAAATTTTTCACCAGCTGCATGGTGATGGTGGAGCCGCCCTCGCGGGTTTGTCCACTTTCCAGGTTCACCACCGATGCCCGCAGAACACTGCCCACGTTGACGCCAGGATGGTCGTAAAAAGCGCTGTCCTCGATCGCCAGCACTGCCCGCTTCAAATGGGGCGAAATATTTTCAAAGGCCACCACCTCCCGATTCGCCTCATCGTGGAGACTGCTTAGCAGCTTGCCCTTGATGTCGTAGATGTAGCTGGTTTCGCTAGGGGAATAATCCTGGAGCACCCGCACATCGGGCAAATTCCGGAAGCTAAACGCCAGGCCCACCAGTCCCCCCGCCAGGGTGGCGCTGCCCACTAAGGTCGCCGTCAACAGCGTGCCCCCCGTGACCCGTCCCGCATTTTGGACAATGGTCCACCAGTGCAGCGCTTCTGACTGACGCTCTTGGCCAGCTCGTCGCGATCGCCGCCGTTCCTCTAATTCTTCGCGAGTAGGAGCGGAATTAGACGACTGGGGAGGTTGGGGGGGAGCAGCTTTCGGTGGCACAGTAAAAGCAGGTCAGGGGATTTAGGACAGAACGCAAAGAGCTAAGAGAGCTGAACTATGCGTTTGCAACGTGATTTGAAATATCTGACGTGGTTATCCTAAGTGGGTGAATCAGGAAAATGACTGGTGTAGGGGAGGCGATTCGCTCACTCGGGATTAGCCGTATGCTAGCACCCTGCGCAAAGGCTATCCCAAAGCTGGCATCATATACTGCCTAA
>JBCCTE010000526.1:0-2578 GCA_039198915.1 Cyanobacteria bacterium P01_D01_bin.73
CAATGAAAATTGGGAATTTGCGCCGTCAGGCTTGATGCAGCGTCGCATCGCCAGTATCAACGACCTACCGATCACCGAATCCGATCGCAAATATCATTGGCCCTTGGGACGCCGCCCCGATGACCACCCTGGACTATCCGACTTAGGACTCTAAACTCGGAAAGCTTAGCGCGAACTTTCGACAGGCACCGGACTATCAGCGGGAGACACCACATACCCACAACGGTGCTCTCCCCCTGCCATCCAATGGGTTCGCTCCACATTGCAGCCTTCTAGGGCGATCGCAAACATTTCCAGTTCGTGCTCACACACCTTCGGAAACGACGACGCCACTGTTGAAATGGCGCAATTGTGCTCCGAAATAAAAAACTTGGGATCGTCGCCCCCCTTCGAGACGTCTTCCCATTCCGCCATATAACCCTCTGCCCGGCGCAAATCCACCAGCCGCGCCACCCGCTCCTTCAGGGGACCTGACCCCAGCGTTTCCCGGTATCCAATTGCTTTGCGCACCCACTGCTCCCGCAAAATCTGGGAAACATGGTCCTTGCCCATCGTGCCCGCCAACGTCTCCAGCAATCCCAGGGCAAATTCGTCATAGCCATCGGGAAATCGCGATCGCCCCGCTGCACTTAACTCGTATATGTGCTGAGGTCGCCCCGATCCACTGCGATCAACCTCGTGAACAATTAATCCTTCCCCTTCCAAATCCTTCAGATGGCGACGAGTTGCCTGGGCACTAATCTCCAAGTCCGCAGCCAAAACGTGGGCCGTCGCTGAACCGCGCTTCAGCAAGCGGTGCAGAATATCATCCTTAGTTGAAGCTGATTGCGAATTCATTCTTTGCGATCAGGTCGCGACACATGGGATACAAAACTTACTCCAAACGCCCCACTAACATTTACCCAGTTCATATTGCTCGAACCGATAAATAAGTGTAAACAAACGGGCAAGTTTCATAGACACATCTTCTGTAAGCTTAACCTGCTCCATGGCCCCTTTGACAACAGCACTGTTGCTAAAGTAATCTAGCTGCAGGTTAAACAACACTACTGTTGTTTTAATCAAACAATTAATACACCCGTTTCTAGCGAACACACTACGTTTTTTGTCTATGAGTACTTCTGTAAAGACTCTGGTCGATCAGCCATACAAGTATGGGTTCGTAACCGATATTGAGGCGGACTCCTTGCCGCCTGGGTTGAATGAAGACGTCATCCGAGCAATTTCTGCGAAAAAGAATGAGCCAGCGTTCCTGCTGGAGTTTCGGCTAAAAGCGTATCGTCGCTGGTTGACGATGACCGAACCTACCTGGCCTGATGTGGATTATCCTCCCATCGATTACCAAAAAATTGTTTATTATTCCGCGCCCAAGCAGGAAAAGAAAAAGCAAAGCTTGGATGAGGTGGACCCGACTCTGTTGGAAACCTTTGACAAGTTAGGGATCCCCCTGTCGGAGCAAAAGCGTTTGAGCAACGTGGCAGTGGACGCAATTTTCGACAGCGTTTCGATCGCGACTACCTACCGGGAAAAATTGGCGGAGCATGGCGTTATCTTCTGCTCCCTGTCAGAGGCGGTTAAAGATTATCCCGAGCTAGTGGAAAAGTACCTGGGCTCGGTAGTTCCTGCGGGCGATAATTACTTTTCCGCGCTGAACTCAGCAGTCTTTAGTGAAGGCTCTTTCGTTTACATTCCCAAGGGCGTTAATTGCCCCATGGAGCTATCAACCTATTTCCGTATTAACAACGGCGATTCGGGGCAGTTTGAACGCACGTTGATTGTGGCGGAAGAAGGTAGCTACGTTAGCTATCTGGAAGGCTGCACTGCGCCAATGTACGACAGCAATCAATTGCACGCAGCGGTGGTTGAGCTGGTGGCACTGGACAATGCGGAAATTAAGTATTCCACGGTGCAAAACTGGTTTGCTGGCGATAAGGATGGCAAAGGCGGCATCTACAACTTCGTGACCAAGCGAGGTATGTGCGCTGGCGTCAATTCCAAAATCTCCTGGACTCAGGTGGAAACTGGGTCGGCAATTACCTGGAAGTATCCGAGCTGCATCTTGAAGGGTGACAACTCCATTGGTGAGTTTTACTCTGTGGCGCTGACCAATAATCATCAGCAGGCGGATACCGGCACCAAAATGATCCACGTGGGCAAAAATACCCGCAGCACGATTATTTCGAAGGGCATTTCCGCCGGGCAGTCGAAAAACAGCTATCGAGGGTTGGTGAAGATTGCGCCAAAGGCGAAGGGGGCTCGCAATTATTCCCAGTGTGATTCGATGCTGATTGGCGATCGCGCCATGGCGAACACCTACCCCTATATCCAGGTGCAAAATGAAGCCGGTCAGGTGGAGCACGAAGCATCGACGTCAAAAATTGGTGAAGACCAGTTGTTTTACTTGGCTCAGCGGGGAATTTCCGCCGAGGATGCGGTGTCCATGATGGTGTCAGGGTTCTGTAAGGACGTGTTTAACCAATTGCCGATGGAGTTTGCCGCTGAGGCTGATAAGCTATTGAGCCTGAAGCTGGAAGGTTCCGTTGGGTAAAGGCTAGGGATTGGAATTGCGGTGTCGGGC
>JBCCTE010000527.1:0-2570 GCA_039198915.1 Cyanobacteria bacterium P01_D01_bin.73
GTGTCCTCCAACAAAGCTTGCATATTGATGAAATTATCTAAAAGTCACCCGGAACTTCTGACTGAATCACTTGAAGCAATACGCCAGATTTCTAGTGAACTCAATCTGTCTAACCTATTGAGCAAGTGGGATGAAAACACGCTGGAACTGGAATCACTGAGCGAGGTTCGAGAAATCGCGATCGCCATCCGCGACCCTTACTACCGTGCCGAAGCCCTTGCAGGATTTACTGATCGCACCTCCTGGGAAGCGATCGCCGAGGACCACAACGAGAACCTCCTGCGCCTGCTCTCCACCCGCGAACGGAAACACCTCATCGAACTGCTCCCAAAACTCCACCCCACCCTCCTCGAACTGGGAGGACAACCCGCTGTCGATGCCGCCCTAGACGCCATGCGCGACGCCTGCAACCAGTGGCCATAATACCCACCAAAATCTTATGCCTTATGCCCACCGCCTTAATCGTCGGTCCCTACAGCTTCATCTTCTTCAGCTCTGACCGCGACGAGCCACCCCATATCCACATCAAACGGGACAAACAACTGCTCAAATACTGGTTAGACCCCGTCAAACTCGATAAAAATCGCGGATTCAAAGACCATGAACTCAACCAGATCGAAAAACTCGTTATCGAACACCAAACCCAACTCATCCAAGCCTGGCATGACTACTTTGACCCTGACCGCTGACCCCATCGCTACCCACGTGGAATTTAGTGATCGCGCCTTCACCGTTCACCTGGGCGATCGCCGTCAGCTCACCATCCCCATCGATTGGTATCCCCGCCTTCAATACGCTACCCCCGACGAGCGCAATCACTGGGAGCTTCTGGGGGATGGCTACGCGATCCAGTGGGCACAACTGGACGAACATATTGGCATCGAAGGACTCCTCGCCGGACAACCCAGCGGTGAAAGTCAGGCATCTTTTGAGCGCTGGCTGGAAAGCCGTCGACCGTCCTAGGCGTCTGTGCCGACAGCCCTCGCCGAAATTTCCGCACCATATCTACCCGGGCGCGATCGCCCTCAACCAATGCCCATAAATTCCCCTAAGCCTTAGCCCGAAACATCGCCAAATTCAACGGCACCGCCTCCCCTAACCAAGCCGCATGGTCCGTATGGTCTGCCAGATCATCCCCCGTCAGCCCATGCACCAACACCGACAGCCCCTCGCGCCGCCCCTCCAACCACGGAATCACCCCATCAAACTGCGCCGCCCCAAACGCCAACTGACAACTCCACCGAGGATGCGGCCACACCGATTTGCGATGGACTCGCCCCACCACAACCCCAAACAACTCCCCCGCCTCCTCACAAATCATCGCCGCCCGCTCCACCGAACCCTCATCGAAATAAACATGGGCATGGTAGCGGTCAAAAATATTTTCCGGTCGTTTCGTCATCCTCATCCATCAGCCCTTTAACAAGCCGATGCCCTGCGCGTTCCCCTTCAGTATGGGTTGGTGGTGGGGCGATCGCGGTTGCTAGGATCCGTACGTCGCCCGCAGTAAATACCGCCCTCAATCAATGGCTTTTTCCGCCAACGCTGCTTCTCAAGAGAATCTAGAACTGAATCAGGAGTAGCCGTTAAAGTGCCTAACTTCTGGCTCCCTTAGCCGCAATTTCCGCGTCAATATCTGCCCGGCGCGATCGCACCTGAATCTCCTCCAACAGCTTGCGATTCACTGACAAAACATCCGCCACCAGCCCCAAAATCCAAAGCTGGACGCCCACCAGGATCGTAATTGCCGCCAGGATTAAGCTGGGCACGTGCGATCGCGGTGTCCCACTGAAATACAACACCAGCCAGCGCACCCCCAGCAAAACGCCAACGGTAAACGGCACTGACCCCGCCATCAGGAAAAATCGCAGGGGCTTGTAGGCCAGAAAAATCCGCAGAATCGTAAAAATCGACCGGCGAATATAACTGGGAATGCTTTTGACCAGGCGGGACGGACGCAGATAACCATTAGTACGAATGGGCACCCAGGTAATAGGAATTCCCTTCTGCCCCGCCTGGATAATCGTCTCCAGGGTGTAGGTATAGGCGCTAAATACATTCATCTGCAACGCCGCATCCCGACTGAAAGCGCGAAACCCACTGGGCGCATCGGGAATATTTGTATCGCTCGCCAGCCGCACCACCCAGCTCCCAAACTTTTGCAACACCTTTTTCGCCGGAGAGAAATCGCTGATTTTGCTGATGGGACGCGCCCCCACCACAATCTCCGATTGGCGCAACAGAATCGGCTGCACCAGCTTCGGAATATCGTCCGCGCAATACTGATTGTCCGCATCGGTGTTGACGATAATGTCTGCCCCCGCCTTCAACGACGCCTCCAGCCCTGCCATAAACGCCCGCGCTAACCCCCGATTGGCGCCCAGGGAAATCACATGGTCAACGCCCCAATCCTTCGCCACTGCCACCGTTTCATCGACGCTGCCATCATCAATAATCAAAATTTCCACCTCATCCACCCCCGACACCGACTTCGGCAAGGCATCCAGGGTAATGCCCAGGGTTTCCGCTTCGTTAAAGCAGGGAATTTGGATAATAAGTTTCGTTGTGGA
>JBCCTE010000528.1:0-2548 GCA_039198915.1 Cyanobacteria bacterium P01_D01_bin.73
GGAATTTGATCGGCGATCGTCCACAGCTCCTCCTCCCCGTCCAGGCACACTCCCGGCTTCAGCTTTAGCTCAAAAGGCACCTCCAATCCGTCCACCGCCGAAACCCGTGGAAACTCCCCATGCAAACTCACCACATCAGCAAGCTTCACTACCCGCCACACATTGTCGTCGGTTAAACAAACCAGGTGCGGTGAATCTCCCGATCCCGCCACTTTTAAGATCAATACCGCCGTTTCCGGTCCATCTTCCCTCGCCCATCCCTGCAGCTTGATTACCGTCCCCGCCACCGCAAACTGCAGCGCCGCCGCCAAATGCTTGCCGCGTACCACCGCCGCCTGGTCTCGCAGCGTCTTCAGCAATCGCCGCTCCGCCTTTAGCCGCTGATTTAGCTTTTCATAGCCCGCCAAATCATCTAGGTCTACATCCTCTAGCTGGGCATGCAGTTCCAAAATCTCCGCATCTAGCGCATCCACGTCCTCTTGGTCTGGTCCCAGGCTAAGCGTCGATAGGTACTGCCCAAAACTGCGCTCCACTAGGGTCCGCGTTTCCTCAATGCTGTGGGTTTGTAAAAGGTTCAGCACCATCCCGTAGGTAGGCGTAAACTGACTCACCAGCGGGTTAGGCTCCGATGTGGCTAAATGCCCCGCCTCCTTTGCCCCCTCAAACGGCGTTTGCAGCGTCACCACATGGCCCTGGGTATCCATACCGCGACGCCCCGCCCGCCCGGACATCTGCAAAAACTCCGATGCCAACAACAGCCGGTGACCGCGATCAGTCCGCTTCGACAGGGTGGAAATTACCGTAGTGCGCGCCGGCATATTAATCCCCGCCGCCAACGTCTCCGTTGCAAATACGACCTTGATCAATCCCGCCTGAAATAGCTCTTCCACCAGGGTCTTCCACGCCGGCAAAATCCCCGCATGGTGGGCCGCAATTCCCCGATAAAGGGCATCCACTTGACCATCCCTAGCTCCGTCAGGATTTGTCTCCAGGAAATAGTCAATGCGTTGCTTAAGCTGGGCAGCTTCGGCATCGCTCACCAGGCGGATGGGACCAACGGCATTTACGGCGCGATCGCACCCCCGTCGGCTAAAAATAAAGTAAATGGCGGGCAACATATCCCGCTCAGCCAGTTTGGACAAAATAAATCCAATCTCCGGTGTTTCTGCCCGTAAATCCTGGCGCACCTGTCCCGGCGGCTTACGGCGCTTTTTCTTCTGGGTTTTGAACTGAGGATGCAGCGCCGTCTTCGCTTCGTTTAACAAGGGAAAAACTCCCTTGAAATTGCCAAAGCTAAAGGTGAGGGGCACTGGGCGATAGTTGGAATAGATCAGCTCTGTGGGACCGTGTACCTTGTCAATCCAGTCCGTAAGCTGGTCACCGTTCGCAACGGTTGCCGACAGAGCCACAATTTGCACCTGTTCGGGACAATAAATCACCGACTCTTCCCATACCGTGCCCCGCTGGGAATCGTTCATGTAGTGGCACTCGTCCAGTACCACCGCCTCCAAATCCTGGCAGGAGGTGCCCGTTTCTCCGATGGGCGTGCCGTAGAGCATATTGCGGAAAATTTCCGTGGTCATCACCAGCACTGGCGCATCCCGATTGACCGACATATCCCCCGTCAGCAAACCCACCTGATCTTCCCCAAACTGCTCCCGAAAATCTCGCAGCTTTTGGTTCGACAATGCCTTCAGCGGCGTCGTGTAAAACACCCGCTTGCCGTGGCTAAGGGCGCGATAGATGGCGTACTCTCCCACCAAGGTTTTTCCCGAACCGGTGGGCGCACATACCACCACGGACTTATCCGCATTTAGGGCTGCGATCGCCCGTTCCTGAAATTCATCAAGCTGGAACGGGAAAACATCCTTAGGGTCTGGCCCTCGATAAGCACTGGAAGAATCGCCAGAAAAGCCGGTTGAGGTGGGGGAAACAGTCACACGATTGCCTTAGGCAGTATTAGCAATACCTATGATAAGCGTTGAGGAAACTAACTGATAGGGCACTGAATCGTATTTTTGAGCTAATTTCTGGGCTAAAGCTGTCGGAGTTAGGCTTAATTCTGTCTGATGGCGATCGCTAACCCAGGGGATGTTTTAAGGATCATCACTGGTAACGGACAGGTTGATAAACCCTTGCTAAGCTTTCCAAGCTGGCGATCGCGCTTAAACAAGTAACGTCTATGAATTTATCCCCCCAAGAAAAAGATAAGTTGCTGATTTTTACTGCGGGTTTATTGGCGGAGAGACGCAAGGCGAAGGGATTGAAGCTGAACTATCCAGAGGCAGTAGCCTATATTTCTGCTGCAATTTTGGAAGGGGCCCGCGAAGGGAGAACTGTAGCTGAGCTGATGAGTTATGGCAAAACCCTGTTGGGGCGCGATGAGGTGATGGATGGGATTTCGGAGATGGTGGATGAGGTGCAGGTTGAGGCGACGTTTCCTGACGGGACAAAGCTGGTGACCGTCCACAATCCTATCCAATAAGTTTTAGTCAGAAATTTCTACTTACCCAGTGATCACCTATGATTCCAGGCGAAATTATTACCC
>JBCCTE010000529.1:0-2546 GCA_039198915.1 Cyanobacteria bacterium P01_D01_bin.73
GGAAGGAGCAGCATCGCTAGGCATGCTGGCTGCGGGAGAAATCCATGGGGGAATGTCCGGCGATCGCTTTTGATTTGTCATACGTCCGTCTCCCCGCTCCTAACACCGATTCACTCTTAGTTACGCCGAATCATTACGTCGAAAACTGCTGTACTTACCGCCGCTTCCGTTTCCATTACAGAACGCTGCGGTGAACCGGGTGCATATACCAGTTCACCTATGCTAAACCGATGTTTCGGAAGATGCTTGGAAAAGTTGCGTTTAATGGAGACTTTAGGCAGAAGTCTTGACGCTGTTGGCTTTTTCTAACGCGAATTGAACCAGCTGATGCACCAGTTCAGGGAACTCGATACCGCTCGCTTCCCACAGCTTGGGATACATGCTCAACGCCGTAAAGCCGGGCAGAGTATTGATTTCGTTGATAAAAATTTCGTCGGTTCTGGGCTGGTAGAAAAAGTCCACGCGGCTGAGTCCAGCAACGTCGATCGCCTGAAATGCACTGATGGCCAACTCTTGAATTCGCGTGACGACCGAATCGGGCAGGTCCGCCGGAATAATAAGCTGGGCTGCGCCATCGGTGTACTTCGTTTCGTAATCGTAAAAGTCGCTTTCAAAGGTAATCTCTCCAATCACCGACGCCTGGGGGTTGTCGTTGCCCAATACGGCGCACTCCACCTCCCGTGCATCGGCGACTCCCGCTTCGATAATGATGCGGCGATCGAAGGTGGCGGCATTGTCCAATGCATCTTCTAATTCCTGGCGGGTTCGCACCTTGGCGATGCCTACGGATGACCCTAAGTTGGCGGGTTTGACGAAGCACGGGTAGCCAACCTTGGCTTCGATCGCATCGCAGGCTTTGGGGAAAATGCAGGGGTTGGACCACACTTCTTCGCGGGTAATGCTGGCATAGTCCACTTGGCTGAGGCCTGCCTGGGCAAAGGCCATTTTCATGGCGATTTTATCCATGCCCACAGCAGATCCCAGCACGCCGCCGCCCACATGGGGGACTTGCATCAACTGGAATAGTCCTTGGATGGAGCCGTCTTCGCCGTTGGGACCGTGGAGGATTGGGAACCATACGTCGATCGCCGCTGCTTCTGGGGGAAATTGCCACAGTTGGGTGCGATCGCCCGGTGACTCTTCACAGTCCAGTGGTTTGCCGGCGGCTAGGACTTCAGCGGAAGTTTGTGGAGACTGCCAGACGCCATCTTTCCGGATATAGAAGGGCACACACTCGTATCGACTAGCATTGGAGTCGGATCGCAATCCCTGGGCGATCGCCCCCGCCGAACGAATGGACACCTCGTGTTCGCCCGAACGGCCGCCGAACAACAGTCCCACTTTCAAAGTCACTAGCCCCTCTCCTGCGCCTCTGTGCGCGCCCAATGATTTAACGCCCGGTTTTTAAGACTATATTCCCGTGGTGTCACCGATGGATTCTACTGGAAAACCTCCCCTAATCTCCGTAATTGTCCCGGCATACAACGCCGTCGCCACCCTGCGCCGCACCCTCGCCTCGGTGCTAAATCAAACCCATGCGCACTTGGAATTATGGGTGATTGACGATGGATCCACCGACGGTACGGCGGCAATGGTGGAGAAGCTGCGGCAGGAATGGCAGGACGATCGCCTCCTGGTGGCAAGCTTTGAAAATAGCGGCCAGGCAACGGCTCGCAATCGAGGCTTAGAGCTGAGTCAGGGAAGTTATGTTGCGTTTTTAGATGCTGACGATACCTGGACGCCGACAAAATTAGCGGATCAGTTGGCGGCATTGATGGAAAATCCCAACGCTGCTGTCGCCTATAGCTGGACGGATTATGTGGATGACGATGGTATTAAATTGCACCGAGGCAGTTATGTAGCGCTGTCGGGTCGGGTTTTGGCGGCGTTGGTGGTGGTGAATTTCTTGGAGAATGGGTCGAATCCGCTGGTGCGGCGGGAGGCGATCGCTCAGGTAGGTAACTTTACGCCTGAATTAGTGCCATCGGAGGATTGGGATTTATGGCTGCGGTTAGCGGAACAGTTTGAGTTTGTGGCGGTGCCGGAGGTGCAGATTTTATATCGCGTTTCGCTCACGTCCCAGTCTGCCAATGTGCGCCGTTTGGAGCGATCGTGCATGGCCTGTTTAAACCGCGCCTTTGATCGGAATATTGATGATTTGGAAGTGCAAGCTAATCGCCGCCAATCCTTCGGCAATATCTATAAGTATTTGCTCCATAAAGCTCTTGACGGTCCAGTTAATGCCAATAGAAAGCAAAACTGGAGTCGATTTAAACTGGCGCTGTGGCTATTTCTGAATCTAATTTGGTTTTGCCCTTTGTTTTTAGTAAAGCGTTTAACGATAAAGATTTTTGCACGACTTTTACTATTAAAATTAAATTCCTTTTTTTCTATGAGAAAGAGTTTGCTTGATAAGCTGAGTAATGCCACTGGTGTTGATGCTTTACTGGGATATATTCAGCTTCCAAAATCCTCCTAAAAGTTGTCTTACAGCAAAATCTAATCCATCCAACAGGGGCGGTCTAACTCCGATGAAAGATCGCTCC
>JBCCTE010000530.1:0-2534 GCA_039198915.1 Cyanobacteria bacterium P01_D01_bin.73
CGGAAAACATAGGTAGCGATCGCCCCACTGAGCGCCCCCACCACAAAAATCGCCACGATTCCAACCTTTTTCATCACTTCCCCCAATTCCTTACCTTTAGTCGCCCACTGACTCAATAAGTATTCCCTTTATCTCTTTTTAGGCGTTCATAAACCGTATTTGCGATTTGCTGATGGGTTGCCTCGCTGTCCTCAATAAGCTGCTGGAATGCTGCCTGGGGGAGCGCCATTAACTCCACCGCACTTTGCAAGCTGGCTCGCACGGAGGCCGTTCGCTGTCGATGCCCAAATAGCCCAATTTCACCAAAGTATTCCCCCGGTCCAAGAACAGAAATAACCCGATGACGCCCATGGTTATCCGGCGTCATCACCTCCACCTGACCGGTCAACACAATGTAAAAGTAGTCCGACAAGTCCCCGGCGCTAAGGATGTTGGAACCCGACCCATACCGCAGCTGTTCTATCTGGGGCAAAATTGCTTCGATCGCCTCCAGGTCCAACGTGGGCAATGCGCCGGTAATCGCCGTTCGCTTCAAGCGATCCTGCAAGGTCTGGGCGATCGCCACCTCCGTCAAATTCGACCCATGCATCAGGCGCTGAAAATCTCCTCCCGCAATGCTCATCAACTTTGCTGACGCATCATCAGTCACCCGAATTGAAGCGCTACGTCGACTATCCGGCTCCAGCAATCCGATTTCGCCAAAATACTGCCCCCGCCCCATAGTGTTCAGCACCCGCCGCTGGTCAACCTCCCCGTGGAATGCCTCCACCTGCCCCTGAAGCACCATATAGAACCGATCCGACGAATCCCCTTCCCGAAATACAATCGCCCCCGCCTCGTAGGTCAACAGATCCGGCTGAATATCCATTGCCTTAATTTCCTCCTCCCGCAGCCCCGGCAGCGCCAGCGAAATTTCCTGGGAATAAGCCAATCCCAGCCGCCCGTCCTCCACCTGAATAATCCGATCCGCCACATCTAAAATTCGCGGGTCGTGGGTCACCATCAACACCGCCGATCCCTGCTCCTTCGCGAGCCGATGCATCAGCTCAATGGTTTGGCGGCCAGTTTGGCTGTCCAGCGCTGCGGTAGGCTCGTCCGCAAGCACTAGTTTGGGTTGGGTGACCAGGGCTCCAGCGATCGCCGCCCGCTGTTTTTGCCCCCCCGAAAGCTGCCGTGGGTAAGACTTTAGCTGCGGTCCTAGGCCAACGCTTTCCAGGATGTCAATGGTGTAACGGCGACGGGTTTGGCGATCGCGGACACCCTGAAGCTTAAGGGACGTGGCAATGTTACGCTCCACCGTCAAAAAACTCAGCAGATTACTCGCCTGGAAAATATAGCCAAAATTGCGGCGAATTCTCGTCCGTTGGGCATCATTCATCCCTTTCAACTGTTGCCCCAACACCTGAAGGCTGCCGTCCTGCACTGATCGCAGGCAACCAATTAGGCTTAAAAGAGTGCTTTTGCCGGACCCAGACGGACCGGTCATAATCACAAACTCGCCAGGATTAATTGTCAGATCAATATCAAATAAAACCTGCTGACGGAGATTTTCATTGCCGTAATAATGATTGAGGCTTTTAACAACAACAATTGGCTCGCCCATCTATATCAGCGTAAATAAGGTCTTGCTCAAAAAATAATCAAAATAAGTCTGCCGGGTCAGAATCCTTCAGTTTTCTCATCACTAAGAAGCCCGCCACTAGGCACATTGAAACCGTCAAACTAAAGACTAATAAAGCCCGTTCATGGGTCATAAATGCAGGCATTTTAGTGCCCAGGCGAATTAGCCAGTACAAACCCAGAGCGCAAAAATAGCTAGGGATATAGCTAGCAACTGAAAGAATTAAAGACTCTTGGATAACGATGGACCAAAAGTATGGACCGGGATATCCTTTTGCCTTGAGTACCGCATAGTCAGGAATATGATTGGATACATCAGTAAAAAGCACCTGGTAAACGATGTACATGCCAATCAGGAAACCAACGGCAGCTCCCATTTGAAAGATAAATCCCACCGCAGTGGTTTTTTGCCAGTAGCCATGTTCCAGTTTGACAAACTCTGGGATTGTTAACACCTGAACGTCATCGGGCAGGCTTTTTCTCAAGGATTTAGCAACTGATTTAGGATCAGAACCGGGCTTTAAATAAATTGCTCCCAGGGCAATTCTTTCTAGGTTTCCAAACTCGGGAAAGAATCGAGAAAAGTTGGTGTCACTTGTAATTAAGTTGCCGGTAATACCAAATGACGTTCCCGTAAAGTTAACAGCACCGCCCACTTTAATACGCCTTCTATTAAGCTCAATGGCAGCGTCTTTTCCTGAATCAAAATCTTCTGCGATGGGTCCATACTCTGGGCGAGAATTCCGATCAAATAGAACTGTATCCGTAAGGCGAATTTTCTCAATATCGCGATCCACGTCGGGAAAATTAAAGGGTTGATCGATGGGATTAATGCCGTAAACAGCGATGGTTCGCGATCGCCCATCTTCAGAATTCCTCAGGGAGCCCGTTTCCAAATAAATGGGCGTTACCCG
>JBCCTE010000531.1:0-2527 GCA_039198915.1 Cyanobacteria bacterium P01_D01_bin.73
AGCCATGGCAGTGAAAACTTGAACGGTTACGGGTGTTTAGAAAACGGGAAAGTTAGGGGCTGAAACGGGAATGCTACTAGAACCGTAGATCAGGCTGTAGATCAGGTGGTGTAACGAATTAATTGAGCGATCCAATACAACGTTGTGCTGATTTTCCGGACATTCAACCTATAGCTAGTGCAGAATATGGAAAGCTAGTCGGCATTAACGGCAGCGCCAGAGAAAATCACGGGTAGCCCGATGGCAATTCGATACAAATATTTGACACATCAAGTCAATTGTTTCCGCTGTTTTCGAGACTGCCGAATTAGTTAGGGTCATCGAGCGATCGTGATCGCAATTTTGCGTGTGTATCTTCGCCTACTCAATTTTTGCGTACCCAGTCCTTGTGCACTAGCCTCTTTGCGGTATCAAGGTTTACGCTCTGAGATTTACCAGTAAATTTGCTGACAGATTTGCCCAACTTGTCGAGACTTTATGGCCACTTACTCTTCGCCAATCGACTTTTCCGTTACTTTTGCTGATGAAGGGGCGGTTTTACTTATCCCTGAACGCCTGTGTGTTACGGAGGCCGTCGCCTTCAAGGATATTTGCTCCGACTTGTGTGAGCGATCGCCCCGCCCTCAGTCAATTATCCTGGACCTGCGCCACACCGTCTTTATTGACAGCAGCGGCATCGGTGCCATCGTGACCAGCTACAAAGGGGCGGGAACCGTTGATATTCCTCTTAAGTTGCGCCAGGCAGGCCCCCAGGTTATGGCGGTGCTGACGCTGACAGGACTGGATGCGGTTTTGGATGTGCAGCCGGCTGGGGTGACAGATTTAGAACCTCGGCGACGGGAAGAGTCGCTGCCCGCAACCCATCCGTCGGTGCGATCGCCAGTGAAACGCCTTGTGGATATCGTGGGATCGCTGATCGGGCTGGCTGTTACAGGAGTGTTGGCAATTCCCATTGTGATCGCAATTCGCCTTGATAGCCCAGGTCCCATCTTTTTCTCCCAAGAGCGATGTGGATGGTTAGGGAAGCGCTTTCGTCTGTGGAAGTTTCGGTCGATGGTTCCCGACGCTGAGGCTCGCCGCCACGAAGTAGAAAATCAGGCGGAGGGCGCCTTTTTCAAAAATGATCGCGATCCCCGCGTCACATCAGTAGGACGCTTTTTACGGCGGACAAGTTTGGACGAACTGCCTCAGTTTTGGAATGTACTGAAGGGGGAAATGAGCCTGGTGGGAACCCGACCACCAACGCCGGATGAAGTTGCCCACTACGAAGTGCCGCAGTGGCAGCGACTGGATGTGCGTCCAGGGATGACAGGCGAATGGCAGGTTAATGGGCGATCAAGCATTAAAAACTTTGAAGATGTCATTCGACTTGATTTGGCTTATCAGGAAAACTGGAGTTTAGTCCATGACCTGAAGCTAATTTTTAAAACGGTTTGGATTCTATTCCAGAAAAACAGTGGAGCGATGTAGAGGGGACGACGGTTGCGACGGCGAAATTGGTGGCAGCGATTTAAGAATGGGCTGACCCAGAATAAGTTCAAGCGCTTGGGACGGCGTTCTTTAGATCAATCGTCTCGATGTGTCAGAACGCTGGGTCGAGTGTCGCGATCGCAATTGTCTGGACTAAAGCATTGGCTAAAGGGGACGCGGAACGCTCAAGAATGGCGATCGCCCAATATAAATGCCCCAGAGCCGAATGGAGGTGCGCCGACTCCGGAGCGAGTGGAACGGTTTAACTGCCCCAGTGAAGTTGATGCGGTACCGCAAATCCTGGCTTGGCTGGAAAGTCTGAATCTGGACCTAACGGCGGCAATGATGTGGGAGTGCCGCATCATCTTAGTGGAGGCATTCACCAATGCGGTGCGCCATGCCCATAAAGATTTAGATCACAAATTTCAAAAGGGGCGCGCTGGTCAGGTTGGTCTCGCAAACCAGACCAATCAAGAGAAGCAACTGTTTGTCGGCTTAATTATTGAGGTGTGGGAAGACTGGTTAGAAATCCAGGTGTGGGATTGGGGCGACCCGTTTGATCTACCTGGAGTGCTGGAAGTCATGCGCCGGCAAAATGAAGCGGAGCCGTTGCGCTATGGTTCGGGGCGAGGCTTGCTATTGATGGAGCAGGTTTCTGACCGACTGGTTTACGAACGTCGGGGCGATCGCAACTGCCTAGCGGCCCGCAAAAAGCTCAATCGCAATCCACGATAGTAGGCGGCAGAGTGTATTGCTCTCGGCAACGCACCCCGCCAATGTCATGCCGTCTCAGGGACGTCGTTTCGCAGGATCTAGCTGCGCTGGCGGGATGCAAGCTTCTCGGCAACTTCCTGAGCTTCACGCATCAAGTCGCTAACAGCGCTGTCTTTGTGATTGGGGGTTGGCAACAGATTTTTGGACTGCAAAGCCATGTGGAGCTGCATATCTGCCACGTAGTTGCCCACACCTTCCTTAGGGTTGATGGAAAGGCCTTTCGATGTGGCAGAGTTAAAGTTGTTCTTCATCTGTAATGCTCCTCGGGCAGGTACTTCGTAAG
>JBCCTE010000532.1:0-2522 GCA_039198915.1 Cyanobacteria bacterium P01_D01_bin.73
CCGGCGGGCAAGCTGCTGTGGAGTACCTTTGCCTATCCCATCCAGGTGCCCCTCCATGTGAACCCCAACGGGGAAACGGTGACGGCTCCCCCCCAAGCGCGGCGATCGCCGGAGGAAATTGCGGAGGGAGTGAAAGGAGGCGACTCCGGTTTTACGTCGTCCATTGTGCTGCGACAGGTGACGGAGCCCGTGAAGCTACGGGGGCAGTTGTTGGGCTATTTGCGGGTGAGCCATCCGTGGTTTGAGGTGTCCCAGCCGGTGCAGAAGCTGGTGCTGGAGCTGAGTGTGGGGATGACAGTGATGGCGATCGCCGTATGGGGATTGGCGTGGTTTTTGTCAGGCTTAGCCATGGAGCCGGTGCGGGCGTCCTATCAACAATTGCGGCAATTTACGGCGGATGCGTCCCATGAGTTACGCAATCCCATTGCCACCCTGCAAACCCAGGTGCAGGGAGCATTGGCAGACTCAGAACCGGTTATGGAGCGTACCCAGCTAGAGACCATGGAGCGGTTGACGCGGCGACTGGGGCGGCTGGTGGAAGACCTATTGTTTTTGGCGCGGCAAGATGGAGTGCGCGCAGAGCGGCCGGGGGAGCTGGTGGAGTTGGATTTGTTAGTGGCGTCGGTGGTAGAGGAACAAGAGGCGATCGCTGACCGCAAGGGCGTGCAGTTGGAGTGGGAGCTGGAGGACGATGAGGATAGTTTGGTGAGCTATGGGGTGGAGGGCGATCGCGATCAGTTGGCGCGGTTGTTGACGAATTTGATTAGCAACGGGGTGCAGTACACCGAGTCTGGGGGGCAGGTAACGGTACAGCTGCGGCGGCGGTTGGATGGGGCGAGCATGGAAATTCAGGTGCGGGATACGGGGGTGGGAATTCCGGGGGGGGCGCTGGGTAAGCTATTCGACCGGTTTTATCGCGTGGATCCGGCTCGGAGTCGGCAGCAGTTTGCCCAGAATGGCGGCATTGTCGGCGGGTCGGGATTGGGGCTCGCGATCGCCCAGACCATTGTGGAAAATCATCGCGGCACTATCGCGATCGCCAGCAAGCTTAATCAGGGCACAACGGTGACGGTAACCCTGCCTTCAGACACGGCGGTGGTGGTTTAGTTTGCTCGCCTATCTGCCGACTGAGTGGCGTGATTAACCTACTGATTGCCTGCAAAACAATGCGATCTACGACGATTCGCAACGGCGACTTAACCAAGGCTTGCACCCCAAAATCACGGTGCTAAGGTCGAGTTTATTCCTCGGCCTCGCGCTGGGGAATCGTTCAAACTTGGTAGATATATGGCTATTGATCGCGCCAGCGGCCTGTTGCTGCATCCCACCTCACTGCCTAGTCCTTTTGGTGTCGGTGATCTTGGGCCGCAAGCCTATCGCTTCGTTGAGTTTATGGCGGCGGCTAAGCAAAAGCTCTGGCAAATTCTGCCCCTAGGCCCTACCGGGTTCGCCAATTCGCCCTACCTTTGCTATTCCGCGATCGCCGGTAACCCGCTGCTAATTAGCCCGGAAGGACTGCGTGATCGCGGCTGGATCTCCAATCAAGATTTGGATGAGTATCCCTACCTGCCGGGCGATCGTGTCGATTACGACCAGATCATTGCGCTGAAGTTTCCGCTGTTTAAAAAAGCTTTTGAAGCCTTCAAGATCAATCCCGATCCCCTCCTGGAGAAACTGGCGGGGGAGATTAACGAAAAGGAGAATTATCAACAGGAACAAAGCACGGAAGAGCTTAGTCCTGAAGACTTAATTGAAGGGGTGCCGACCAACGCAGAAAAATTTGAAACGTTCTGCGCTGACAATGGCGATTGGCTAGAGGATTACGCTCTGTTTATGGCGCTTAAGGATCACAATCCAGATTGCGCCTGGAATAAGTGGGACAAGGGTTTGGCTACTCGGGATGCAGCGGCGATCGCCCAAGCTCGTCAGCAGTATTCAGAGACCGTCAGCTTCCATAAGTTTCTACAGTTTGTCTTCTTCGACCAGTGGACTGCCCTCAAGGCGTTTGCCAATGAAAACGGGGTGGAAATCTTTGGCGATATTCCAATTTATGTGGCCTTTGACAGCGCCGATGTTTGGGCAAATCCTGATCTATTTTGCCTGTTGGAAACCACCCGGGAGCCGGCTCAAATGGCGGGGGTACCGCCGGATTATTTCAGCGAGACCGGTCAGCTTTGGGGCAATCCCGTTTACAACTGGGAGGCGCTGGATAAAACCAACTATAAGTGGTGGATTGATCGAATTCGTTACACTCTGACCCTGGTGGATTGGATGCGAATCGATCATTTTCGTGGCTTCGAATCCTTTTGGGCCGTGCCCCACGGCGAAACGACGGCGATCGAAGGGGAGTGGTTACCCGGACCGGGGGCGGCATTGTTTGAAGCTGTTAATGGTGCCCTGGGACAGTTGCCGATTATTGCTGAGGATCTTGGCATAGTCACCCCCGAGGTGGAAGCACTACGGGATCAGTTCGACTTTCCAGGGATGAAAATATTGCATTTTGCTTTCGATTCTGGACACGG
>JBCCTE010000533.1:0-2519 GCA_039198915.1 Cyanobacteria bacterium P01_D01_bin.73
CCCGTGACTTAAGGAGTTTCCGATTCGTATGGATTACATCGAAAAGGTTTTAGAGAAGCTGGCTGAATGGGTTAGTGACGTTATGGACGCGATTTTTGGACCGGAAGTTAGTCCAGAGTCAGAGCCCATCCCCATCCCCGTCGATGATCGCTACCGTCGATAGAGATCCAGCCGCTAAGGACCGAACTGATGGGGTAGACCGCAAATTTATTGTTATGGTGCTTGCGCCTGCCCTATTTTGTTGAATTCTGTTCTGGTATTACACGGACCCAACTTGAACCTCTTGGGACAGCGAGAGCCTGAGGTCTATGGCTCCCTAACCCTGGAGGATATCAATAGGGGGTTGGAGAACGACTCTGAGGTTCTGGGGATAACGATAGAGTGCCACCAGTCAAATCACGAAGGCGTATTGATTGATTTGATTCACAGCGCCCGCAATAAGTTTGACGGCATTGTGATGAATCCCGGGGCTTATACTCACACCAGCGTGGCGATTCGAGATGCGATCGCCGCTGTTGACCTGCCCCTAGTGGAGGTCCATTTAAGCAATATTCACAAGCGCGAAGAATTCCGCCACCATTCCTACATTGCCCCGGTTGCCGTTGGACAAATTTCTGGCTTCGGCGCTAATAGTTACGGGTTGGGACTGCGAGCCCTCGTTGCCCATTTGGGTCTTGGTGGGAGTGATGATTAGCGATACTGAATTTTCCGCTGCTCGCCAGCAGTTTATTCAAGAAGTACGTCAGCCGGAATCAGAGATTAATCTTGCTCAGGCGGCGTTGCTGATTGCTCAGGAAGCGTATCCAATTTTGGATATAGAGATTTGTTTGGGGGAGCTAGGGGCGATCGCCGATGAAATCCGCCCCAAACTGCCCACGGAGCGCTATCCTCTCAAAGTTTTGCAAACCATCAACAGCGTTTTGTTTGATGAGTTCGGATTTCGAGGCAATGAAGAAGACTATTACGATCCAGACAATAGCTATCTGAACGTGGTTCTGGAGCGACGGTTAGGCATTCCGATTACGCTGTCGCTGGTGTATTTGGACGTGGCGGCTCGATTAGGATTTCCCATGGTAGGGGTGGGTCTGCCAGGGCATTTTGTAATTCGCCCGGATATTGAAGGATGTGAGCTTTTCGTTGATGTGTTTAACGGCGGCGACATTCTATTTCCCCAGGACTGTGAAGCCCTATTGGAGAAAATTTACGGCGAGCCTGTCCCCCTAAGACCGGAGTTTTTTCAACCGGTCTCACCCAAGCATTTTTTGATGCGATTGCTGGCTAATTTAAAGGGAATTTATTTGTCGAAGAAGCTAATCTCCGAGGCACTGTCGGTGGTGAATCGCATGTTGATTCTATTCCCCGATGATGTTCAGCAAACTCGCGATCGCGGCTTACTTTACTACCAAGTCGGCAACCTAAAGTCTGCACGGTGGGGGCTGGAGGAATATTTAGCCCTGTCCCCCCAGGCCGAAGATCGAGCGCTAGTGCGTCGACTATTGGCTCAAATTGATCGCGACTCTGGGTAGCAGCTTTCAGCTCGACATCATTGGGGGCTTAATTGGAGGCGCTCAACTTAGGCGTGGCGGCGACGAATTAGCCCCAAGCCTGCAATTCCTGCTAGCCCCAACAGAATCGAGGGTTCAGGAACATCTGCACTATCGTCAATAAATTCGCCTACGATCGCCACAGAATCGTTAAAGCACTCTGCGGCAATATGAGCCACAAACTCGCCAATCATGCCGGGAGGAAGCTCAAACTTAAAGCCAAAAGATTGGCGCTCTCCAAACCTGCTGCTGTTACCGCTCATAGTGCTACTTTCAACTTGCCCTGCGGCTCCAGGAACGGCATTTAAATCAAACCCTAAACCTGTCAAATCATCCTCGTCCAGCACGGTAACATCACCCACCTTTGTGCCGCTGTTTATGACGTTATAGGAGGCATCAAAGTAAGGATCGTCTGATTCTAAATCTCCCACAGAATGATCGCCGCCGCGATTATCAACACGATCCGCGTGGAGAGCAACGCTGTTAAAACCTTTGTCAACGAATTTGCCCGTTACGTCAGAAAATACGCCGGTTTCCGTTACGCCAGCCGCATTGTCTTCTGCAAAGCGGACGGCAAAAAAGTCACCGTTGCCTTCAGACATGGTGCCACCGCCAAAGTTAAAGAATAGGTCGCCCCAAAAAATATTTCTGCCGGAGTCCCCTGCGATATCAAACCGCGAGTCGATTCCAACGATAACTTCGTTGCCTACTTGCTTAATACCGATTCCGTAGAATTCATACCTACCGCCAAGTTGATTGCTGGTAATGCCGTCGTTGAAGGAGTCAACGGCATAGTTCCAACCGTTTACGATGGTGCCTGCGTTGGCTTGGGGGGCGGCGATCGCGCTGATGCAGGCGATCGCGGCTAGGGATGCTGCGGACTTTACTGCACGTGAGGTAAGGGACTTGAGATTAGATGCCATGGGAGTAGGGTGTCGTCGCGACGAATACTTTGATTTGGTGCAAGTTAATGCA
>JBCCTE010000534.1:0-2518 GCA_039198915.1 Cyanobacteria bacterium P01_D01_bin.73
CTGGAGCGGCTGGAGACTCACA
Organism: Cyanobacteria bacterium P01_D01_bin.73; assembly: GCA_039198915.1. Classification (GTDB taxonomy): domain Bacteria; phylum Cyanobacteriota; class Cyanobacteriia; order CACIAM-69d; family CACIAM-69d; genus CALGDE01. Next base: position 23 of record JBCCTE010000534.1, read on the forward strand.
CGGTGGGTCGCGGAGAAACCCTGGAGGCGATCGCCCAGCAATATCAAGTGCAGCCAGCGACCATTATGGGATTCAATCCGACGGCACAGGATGGTCAGGTGCGGGTGGGCGATCGCCTGCAAATTCCGCCATTCGACGGCATCAAAATCCCTCTGCCCAGCGGTCAAACCTGGCAGGAAATTGCCCAGCAATATAGCGCCCGCGCCGATGTGATCTACGACCTAAACGGCTGCCCAACAGCGCAGAATCTCCCCAGCCATATCTTTATTCCCGGTATCACCTGGTCACCTCCATCCGCAACTGGCACAATTCCCAGCGCCACCGATGCCGCCAATCCCCTAACCCGCTATCCCCTGCCAGAAACCGGGCGTTTGCTAGTGGGCTACGGGTGGCGTTTCAATATCCAAACCGGACGGCGTCAGTTCAACAGCGGCATTGTTTTAGCAGCGGGCGATCGCGTCGGCGTCTCCAGCACCGGTGATGGCACTGTAGCTTTTGCCGGTGCCCAGGAAGGCTACGGCACCCTTATCGTGGTCAATCACGCCAACGGTTTACAAACTCGATACGGCAATTTAGAGCGGGTCGCCGTCAAAGCCGGACAGCGGGTCAGCGCGGGCGATCGCTTAGGACAGCTGGCACCGGCGATCGGTCCTTCCAATACGTCCTACCTAATTTTCGAAGTGCGCTACAACTCCCCCGTCGGCTGGATTGCCCAAAATCCCCAGCCCTACCTTCGACAAATGCAAGGGCAGGTCCAGCAGCTGCGCTAAACGTTTCAGGCTATTCATTGCATTCGCTCAGCCTATTTCCCGCACAGAAGGGCAGTCAAAAAAACGCACTGTTAAATAACGCGCTGTAAATTTCAGCCGCATCGTTACCATAGGTTAACGCGAATATTTCCTATTAGGAAATCACGGGCTTTTAACTTCAACTAGGTAGCGACATGGCAGTGCACCTTCTCCAGCGCAAGTCCGACTATTTGCACTCTGGTAGCCCAGAGGACCCAAGACTATCCCACGCAGATTTATCGGATCAAATCCAGGTTTGGAATTCGGAATTTGGTCAGGGGTATAAGCAAACCATCCCTCTAAAAGATGATCTGTCCCTTGTTATTAGTGACGATAGAATCAACAATCCCCTTATCATCAGCTCGCCGGGGCGAAAGGATGCTGCTTTAAACTTCGAATTTCAACTCTCAGGCGCTGCCTCCCAACAAAGTAGCTTTTCGCCTCAATTAGGACCCATGGCGCTAGATGTGCGGCACGCGCAACAGCGCACCTTTCGCATTGAGGTGTTAGTTGGTCCCTCCGCGTTTATGGCGTATTACCAACGCATCGCGGATCGTTTATCTCCTCAGGCGCTGACATCGCTGAATCAATTTATTGAGCTAGCCCACTACAGCTCATTTGGCAGTCACGCCGAGTCCTCACGTCAGGCACTGGAGCAAATGCTGACTCCATCTAGTATTTCTCCGCCTTCGATGGAACGGATTATGGAAGATTTTTGTTCCACGCCAAGACTTTTAGGATCGCGCCTTACCACGGAGCAGGATATGACTGTGGAGATGAATGAGGTGATTAATCAGATTCTGAGCTGTCCCTATGGGGGGCGATCGCGGCGAACTTATTTAGAGAAAAAAGCCCTTGAGTTGATTTCTCTTAAGCTGCATGGGTTGGAACAATGGAGCACCCCTGTTTATCCCTTACGGTTTGAGGATTTAGACAGCATCCATGTCGCTAGCAAGATTCTGGCCACTCAGCTTCAGGATCCTCCCCCCATAGAAAAACTAGCGCGGCAAGTAGGTCTCAATCGCTTCAAACTTAACCAAGGCTTTCACCATGTTTTTGGTACAACGCCTTTTCGCTATTTGCGTACCTGCCGTTTAGAACTCGCTTTTCACCTGCTTTTTACCTCACAGGAACCCGTGGAAGAAATTGCTTACCGAGTGGGTTATGAGAATCGGAGTCGTTTTGCCGCCGCTTTCCGCAAAGAATTTGGGCTGAATCCAAAGGCTTTTCAATTGCATATGACGAATTGCGATCACGTGGTGAAAAGTCGCCGATATGCAAGCTGAAAGTGCTCCACCAACTCAATCTTTACGGCACAATCTGACCCTCAAAAAATGCGTTTAAGGCGCATTTTTTTTTTGGCTAGCCAGTAACATCACCAACAATATTTGTCTTGGGCTCAGTCTCCTTGATCTGTGCCATAGCCTGGCGTCAAAGGTGATGGCGTAAGCCGGAATAGCTTCATCAAGCGAAGGCAGAGCATGGGATTCGCCAACTACAAGCTGCGACTCAGAACTTGAGGCAACGCGTTTTATAAAACCTGACGGTGTGACATGAGACCTTATTTGCTAACCATTCCCGCGATCGCCCTTGGATTCAGTCTCAGTGCGATCGCCCTGCCATCTGCTCAAGCCCAATCCCCCCCCAAAGATCTCCCTAACCTGAAATCGCAGTTAGAAGAAGCATTTCAGGCAGGACAGGTTCCATC
>JBCCTE010000535.1:0-2513 GCA_039198915.1 Cyanobacteria bacterium P01_D01_bin.73
GCAAAATTTGGGACGACGATCGCCACAGGGGACCCCGCTGCCCCGGCTCCAGCCAATCCGTCCACAGCAGTGCATCCTTCATGGGCTCGAACTTGGGATCGAAGCTGTTTTCGCTGTCGCCTTCCTCGTCGTCATCGCTGTCCCATCGCTCAAAAATGCAGCTGGCAAATCGCAAAAAGTTTGTCGCTTCGCCGCTGCGGGAGGCGCTGATGTAGCCCATCATCGGCACATTGGACAATCGCAGCCGATCCCAGGCGTTGAGGATGGGCGGCAAAATGCGATCGCGAGCCCCCCGAGGCAGCGGCTCCAAAAACCAGAAAATCAGCGACCCGTCCACCATCGCAAGCAAGGGCGATCGCGCCTCCCCCGCCCCCTGCGCTGCCTCTTCTATTCCCAACTCCGCCAACATTTCCGCTTCCGCCACCATGCGCTGGTAGCCCATCCATTCCTCCGTGCCAATGCCCCACTGTCGCGACAGGTACAGGTCTTCGTTTTTATAAAAAACTTCCGGCTGGCTATCGAGTTTCGGGTGTCGGCTTTGTCCGTAATGCAGCGCAATTCGTCCGGTATTTAGCAGATAGCAGTAGGCAATTTCGTGGTGGCTGGGGGCAATTTGAGATCCATCGGTAGCCAAAATGCTGTGGGCCGCCGGGGCGGGGGCGATCGCCACTCGAGTGTCCAGCGGTTCAACGGGTTCGGCTGCGGTGAAGCCCAGGCGATCACGCTCCTGTTGGAAAATTTGCAGCAGCTCCGATTGATGCTGGTTTGCCCGACGCAATAGTGATCGCGCTTCGGCAACTTTCTCGCGGGCGGCGATCGCCTCTCGGGTGAGGTGGTCCCCAATGCCTTGCATCTGTTTGGCGAGGGCAACAAAATCTAGCATGGCTATCCAGCATCTCCCGCTAGGGGCTGATCGTTGGCGATAAGCTAATGGGCGCTAGAGGTCAGGCGTAATATCCAGCTAAGGATTCGTAGTACCGGCTCGCTCCGCCAGGGCAACCTGCTGTTGCAACATTTCCATCGACGAAAACAGCTGACCCAAGCCGCGAATGATGCGCTGTAGGTTGTCGCGAAATTGCTCATCTCCCGTCAGCTTATCCAAATCGCTGGTAATCCGCTCCACATTCTGCAATGTCCCACGGGCAGCGGTCAGAGTCTGGCGCAGCTCCAGTAGCGCATCCGGCTCGGTTGCCGTTGCCGTTAGGGTGCGAATATTGGCAGCAGCGGCGGCAGCATGGACCGATAGAACTTCCAGATTTTTGAGGATGCTGGCACCTTGACCGTTGCTCAGGGTGGGAGAAATATCGCCAATCAAGCCCCGCAGGCTAGTGCTGGTGCGCTGAATATTACTGAGAGTCGCCGTAATGGAGCCCTTATTGCTAGCCAGCAGCTGGTTAACTTCCCTCAGGGTTAGAGTGGCGGCCTCGCTGGTACCGGCAATGGAGTTGCCAGCCTTAACGGCGGTTTGTCCAATGATGTCGGCGTTACGGCCAATGGCCTGGGCGGTTTCACCAAAGGTTGCCAGCTGATCTTCGATGGAGCGAGCTAGGCTGGCGGCGTCCTTACTGAGATTCTGAATTTCCTTGGTGGTATCGGTTAGGTTCGACACCGCGTCGCCCATTTGTCCCTGGAAATCGCTCGACGTTACTAGGTCGGCAATTTTCACCATGGAGCGAATCAGCGCCCCGTAGTTAATTGGCGGGTTGCCCGTGACCCGATCGCCATCGCACAGAATCACATTGCGATCGCACTTACTATCCAGTGGTCCCGGTCCCTCTAGCTTGGCGGGCAGATCTTCCTGGGGATAAATCGACAGGCTGGCTTCCCCAATCAGCCCCGTTTGGTCTACTTCCACCGCCACATTTCGGGGCATCTTCAACGTTGCGGGCTTGATGGAAATCTCCACCGATACAAAATTCGACGTTGCCTTCATGGACTCCACCGTCCCCACCGGCACTCCGCGATAAAACACCGATGACCCTTCCTTCATACCGGCAGCATTATCAAATTCTATAATCAGCCGATAGCTCTGCTGACCCCAGGTAATGTCCTTAAGCCAGATCACCACCACCACAAAAAAGCTGATCCCTGCTAGGGCCAATAGGCCAACTGCACCCTCTCGAAAACTCCGCGATCGCATCAGACTTACCTACCTACCGGAGCAAAACAGCACTCGGATACGAGACTTAAACACATTTCCCACAAGACCTCAAACAAGGCATTCAAATAAACCAGCCGTCTAACAGGAACGGCTTTTAACTTAGCTAGCAGGCTTAATCGGTCCTTCTACGGCGCTGTTGAAAAACTGTCGCATGTATGGATTCGGCGTATCATCGACCTCTTCAATGGGTCCCTGCCAGCGCACTTTGCCATCATAGAGAAAAATTACCTGATCGGCCGTGCGGCGAATGGTGCTGTCCTGGTGGGTTACGACCATATACGTCGACCCTTGGGGTCCGTGCTTGCTCATATCCCTCATCATGTCCTCCACGATGGTCGAGGCGATGGGGTCC
>JBCCTE010000536.1:0-2499 GCA_039198915.1 Cyanobacteria bacterium P01_D01_bin.73
ATCAAACTCACCATAATCAACCCCATTCGTCCATCGATTACCAAACCAATCAGTACGCTCCTATTCGCATTCATCAATATGTGGAGTACAGCGAACATCACAAGTATCAGCGCATTTATTTTTGGATTGGAATCCTGTTTTACCATATTCGAATATTTCTGATGAGCACCGTGTGGCTGGTGCGAAACAGAGAGTTGATTCGGTTTAAATACGAGATTCTGGGACACGTTTTAGCAAGATGTGTCTTTTTTCTACCTGCTGTCTATTGTGGATATTTATACGGCTTTTGGGAGGCGATCGCCCTATTTGCCGTATATTCCGTATCCGTATCTATTTCAGCATTTCTATTGCTATACAACGACCATGAAGAAACGCATAACGTACTGGCATTAAGCAAAGATATTAATGCCCTGCATGGAAAGATCTCTTGGTCTGAAACCCAAGTTAGAACCGCTGGAAATTGGTATCCAAACAACTTGCTACTGTCGTTTATTGAGTTCCACTATGGTTATTTCAACTACCATATAGAACACCATTTATTTCCCACCTTTAAGCCAAGCTTATTGAAGAAGCTCAGCCCAATAGTCAAGCGAGTCTGCCATAAGCATGATGTTCCATACATTTCCACTACGTTCCTAGAGGTGCATCAATCTTTTCAGGAGCACATTACAAAGATGGGAGTTCCTCAAGAAAACTGAGTCAGGACAGTCTTTACAAGAGCGCGACTTACCAGAGGACCATTTACTAAAACACTTATCAACACCAGGACGCTTCCATGGGTGGGGAATAAATTAGCTCGCGAATATTGGCTTCGATGACCCGATAGCCCACGTTACCGTTGAGGCGCTGGCGACCTTCGTTGAAGATCATTGTCGGGCTGACATTGACGGTGTGGTCGCGCACAAGATTGAAATCTCGTGATAGGGCGGCGTAGGCGGCTCCGCTGTTGATTTGCTTTTCTAGCTCGGCGGTGGGGAAACCTAGGGTTTCGGCGATTTCAAACTGCACTTGCCGGTTGGAGACGTCCCGCGCTTCCTTGAAAAATGCTTCGCGGCAGGCAGCGATCGCCCGCTCCACCGGTTGCTCCATCGGGTCCACGTCGATGATGCCTTGATCCCCCAAAAGCTGCACCGCCTTTAGGAAGAGGTGGCAGGTGGTGGAGGATTGGGGAGTGTTGTTCAGCCACACGTCCGGGTGCAGGGTGATATGGGTAAATTGGCTGACTACGTTGTGGATATGTTCGCTGTAGCCTTGGAGTCCGCCGCGATCGCCCCACTGTTGCGTGAATTTTTGCTGGGTGTCGCCAAAGACGGGAACGCAATGATAATCCAGAGCCACCCGCTGTTTGAAGGTGGATTTTAGTTCCTCAATTCGCACCTGGGCGATGTAAGCCCAAACGCACAGGACGTCGAAGAAATACAGAATTTGGATTGGTGCTTCGGCGCTGTCATGATCGTCGTAGGCGCTGTGGGAATCTGCTTCTGAGTCCACCACGTCAAACTGCATTAGCGCGGCAAATTGCTCAAAGCTAACGGCATCGAGGGCGCTGGTGTTGGCAACGGTGGAAACGGCGGCGCGGATTTGATCGTCGCTATAGTTGCGTCCGAGCGATCGCAACACTTCCCCCAGCTCCTGCACATCCAAAGTGCCGCTGTTATCCAAGTCGAACTTGCGGAACGTATCCGTCAGAAACAGCAACTTTTCATTACTGAGCAGCCGAATCAGCAGACGCAGACTGTCATCTTGAGACGTGTCGTGGGAACGAGCCATGGTAGAAACCTCTGCTTACCGGCAGGCGACGGACGGTGTGGACGGAAGACGTGTCGATGATTGCAGCGGTGGGGTGGCACTGAGGGGTGCCAGCGTCTTCCCACGCTTCGAGTGTATCGCCATCTTTCGCCGCTGCTGGCTCCTGTAGAAATAGGTTTACAACCTGCGAAACCGTCCGTGGATTTTTAGATAAATTAAATTCCAGGGTCCAGACAGAGATTTTTAGATTTTCAACCTTAACGACCTAGCGTTAGTTCTTCCTTGCGACCCAGCACGCCCTGAGGACGCCACATCATCACAACAATTAGAATCAGTCCGATCAACATAACCCGGAAAGTTTCTAGGCGAGCTTCACCGATGGGCAGTACGTCGGTGGGGACAAAGCGGGTGATGCTGGTGTATGCCCAAAAAATAACGGAGCCAAGGATGGTGCCGGTGTTGTTCCCCGCGCCGCCGAGGACAACGATGGTCCAGGCTTGGAAGGTCATTAGGGGAATAAAGCCGTCGGGGTTGATGAAGGTTAGCTGCCAGGCATAGAAGGCTCCGGCGACTCCGGCGATCGCTCCCCCCAGCATCAGGGCTTGCAGCTTATACCAGAAGACGTTTTTGCCCAGGGCTTTGACCACTTCCTCGTCTTCGCGGATGGCCTTGAGCACGCGACCCCAGGGCGATCGCCCCAATCGCTCCAACTGGCTGTAGACAAGCATTAGCACCGATGTTGCCAGTAGC
>JBCCTE010000537.1:0-2495 GCA_039198915.1 Cyanobacteria bacterium P01_D01_bin.73
CAAGGGGCGATCGCCGTGGTGGTTGCATAGGACTCAAAAACCGGCGCAAAGTTCTGAAGACCTCAGGGATAAGCCATCAAGGCAGCAGAGCCGGAGCTAACACTAAAGCTTTGGAGAAAAAAGCCAAGATTGCCTAGGAACAGGTCGAAAACACAACCTGGACTTATTCGAGCAATGCGTTGGCAATGTACTTGAGTGTAATCGCACCTCTCAAAGACATCAAATTCTGTCGATTTCCACACCGCAGAAGTGCCGCGTAGAACGAGCCTAAAATTCGCCTAAAACGGGTTTAAAACAGTAAATCAGCAACAGTTTCCCAATCAATTCCCTTGCGCAACAGATTGGGCTTGTGGGTGGTTAAATCCACCACTGTTGAAACATCGGTGCTGAATTCATCTCGCTTGTCGTCAACCACCAAATCGACAATGCCATCGAACTGGTCCCACAGGCGGGCGCTGGAGGGGTCCACCTCCTCTCCCATTTCATCCCACTTTGGTGCGGAACTGGCGTCGGAAATATGCGCCGAGGTGGAAATCACCGGGTTGCCCAGAGTTTGCAGAAGGCTTTGACAGATTGCGTTATCGGGTACGCGAATTCCGGTAGTTTTCCGCCTCGGGTCCATCACAATCCGAGGTACCAGCTTTGTGGCGGGCAGAACAAAGGTGTAGGGACCGGGGATTAGCTGTCGCATTAGCCGGTAGGCTTCGTCGCTGACCACCGCATAGTCAGAAATATTCGACAGGGATGAGCAGAGAAAGGTTAGGGGCTTGTCGTTGGACAGGCGCTTGATTTGTCGCACCCGCTTCACAGCTTGGGGCGAAGTCATATCGCAGCCGATCGCCGGCACCGTATCAGTGGGATACAGCGCGATTTTCCCCCGCCGCAGATTGTCGCAAACGCGATCAATCTCCCGCTGCTGGGGAGTCTCAGGATGAACTTGGTAGTGCTGTGCCATTTGCCCCGCCGGTAGCTGCTGGAACCAAGTGGGTTACCCGTTTTGCGGGCGTTTTGGTGGTCCACTTATTGATGGTTCGCCACAATTGTAGCGATCGCCACAGAAGTTTGGCAGTGTTTAAAGCCGTAAATCGCAGTCATTGAATGGACAATATGACCTGCGTAAACTCAACGAATGGCGGCTTAGGGAGACAGAAAACATGGCGAAAATTGCGTACTTGGAATGCCCAACCGGCATTGCGGGAGATATGTGCCTAGGGGCTCTGGTGGACTTGGGAGTGCCCCTGGAGGTGCTGCGCGATCGCCTGACGGGACTGGGCATTGACGGCGAATTTTTGTTGCGAGCGGAAAAGGTGCTGCGCAACGGACAGCAAGCAACAAAAATTCACGTCGATCTGGGCAGCGCCGAGCTGGATCCAGTCCACAGCGCCGAGAGGGAAGCTCTGGCAGTGCGGGAGAAGCACGGGCCTGATCCGCATGGGCACCACCACAGCCATGCTCACGGTCATAGCCACAGTCACGATCATGAACATCATCAGCACGGTCCCAATCGCCATCTGCCGGAAATTCGCGATCGCATCAAAGCAGCCAGCCTATCCCGACGGGCGGAGCAGTGGAGTATTGGCATCTTCGAGGCGCTGGCGATCGCTGAGGGCGCAGTCCACGGGAAGCCGCCAGAAACGGTGCATTTCCACGAGGTGGGCGCAACGGATGCCCTGGTAGATATTGTCGGCACCTGCATCGGGCTGGATTGGCTGGGGATTGAGGCGTTGTTTTGCTCGCCATTACCGGTGGGCGGAGGCGTTGTGCGGGCGGCCCACGGACGGCTGCCGGTGCCGGTACCCGCAGTGCTCAAGCTTTGGGAACAGCGCCAGGTCCCGGTGTACTACAACGGCATCGACCGGGAGCTGGTGACACCAACCGGCGCAGCGATCGCCACCACATTGGCGACAGAATTCGGGCCTCCGCCAGCCATGACGTTGAAAAAAGTTGGGCTAGGGGCGGGCAATCGTGACCTATCGCTGCCCAATATCCTGCGCATCTGGCTGGGGGAAACCTCCGGCGATCGCCCCCACCAAGCCAGCCACCAAAGCCATCATCACCATGATTCCAGCGATCATCACCATCACCCCAGCCCAGCGCCGGCCCAGCCCTCTGAAAACTCCGCCAGCCAGGACACTGTAGTCGTCCTAGAAACGCAAATCGATGACCTGTCGCCCCAGGCGATCGCCTACACCCAACGTCAGCTATTCCAAGCGGGTGCGTTGGACGTATTTACCCAGGCGATCGCGATGAAAAAGTCGCGGCTAGGCACATTATTAACCGCAATTTGCTCACCAAAACTAGCCGAAACCTGCGAAGATATCATCTTTCATGAAACCACAACCCTCGGTATTCGCCGCCAAACTCAACGGCGTCAAATCCTAGAGCGTTACCGTGATTTAGTGACTACAAAATATGGCGAGATTCACGTCAAAGTTGCCAAAAAAATCAACAGCAATAGCCCATCGAAAGTCGTTAATACTCACCCCGAATATGAC
>JBCCTE010000538.1:0-2495 GCA_039198915.1 Cyanobacteria bacterium P01_D01_bin.73
CCGAGCCCCGCGAGGATGCAGCCCGGGATCGCGATGATCCCGAGCACCAGCGCGACGATCGCGAGGATGCTCGTGCGCTCGGGCCCGGCGCCGAAGGTGTCGTCCCAAAGCCGACAATTGCCAACCCCGGATCTAGCCCCAAAATCCGCACCATCACCAACGCCCGCCAGTTCCTTTAATTTTATTTCGTACAACTATCAAAACTCGATAGTATCGCAATAGAATAGGGCAACGGAAAACGGCAGCAAAAAATAGTTAGAAAACCCCATGAGCTTAAACGTTGTGAACCTGGTGGGTCGATGCGGTGGCGATCCGGATATGCGCTACTTTGAAAACGGCGGTGTCCTGTGCCGTCTTACCCTGGCGGTGAATCGCCCGACCAAAAATGACGATCAGCCCGACTGGTTTAGCCTAGAAATCTGGGGGAAACGCGCCGAAACCGCCGGCAATTACATCCGCAAGGGCAGCCTCCTCGGCATCCAGGGACAGCTCAGTATCGACACCTGGACCGATCGCAACACGGGAGCCCAACGCAGCGCCCCCAAAATCCGCGTCGATAACTTCCGCTTCCTCGGCAGCCGCCGCGATAATGACCCCTCCAATATGGGCGGCGGTGGCGGCGGCGGCTCTAACTTCGACGAGTTCTAACAGCAACAGTCAATTTGCCCGAGCGGCGTGGTTTATTTGGCAACTTTCTCGGGGTTGAATAGATCGCCAATGGAGTTAACCAGCCAACCTCGCGGGAAAAACCGTCCCGAGTTGACCAATGCCTTATTGGCTATGCCGCCGGTTACGCAGTTGGGCTTGCCAGCGTCCACTGCTCTTAGGGCTTCGGCAACCACCATTTCTGGCGTGGCGGCAGCGGATTGCTGCGGTGCTAGTGCCTGGGGAAACTCGGCAGCCTTGAAGAATTCGGTACTGGTGGGACCAGGACATAGACCCAGAACTCGCACACCGGAGTCTTTATTTTCTACCCACAGTGCTTCACTGAAGTTCAGAACAAAGGCTTTGGTCGCCGCGTAAAGCCCCATATAGGGCAGAGGCTGATACCCGGCGATCGATGCAACATTAATGACCGTGCCGCTTTTTCGCTCCACCATGGCGGGGAGGAAATCGTAGGTTAGCTCCATCAACGCGGTGATATTCAGGTTCACCATCGACACGCTTTTGGCGCGATCGCCCTCCACAAATGCGCCGTAGTCTCCGAAGCCAGCATTATTAATTAGCCAGTCCACGGTTAATCCCGCATCGGCAATGCGATCGCGCAATTCCGCCGCCGCGCCAGGGATGCTCAAATCCAGCACAATGCAGTGGGTTTTAATGCCGTGGCGATCGCCCAGCTCCTTCGCTAGGGTTTCCAGCTTATCCTGCGATCGCGCCGTTAAAATCAGGTCCAGCTTCCGCGCCGCCAACGCCTTCGCAAACTCAGCGCCAATGCCCATGGACGCCCCAGTAATCAGTGCCGTCGCCATCGTTTCCCCCAATCCCCAATCTCTGAACAGCTCTCTTGATAGCAATAATCGGAGCCAGGACAACCATCCCAGCTCCGATTACTTGACTTCGATTGTTACGGCTTTTCCCGCGCCTGACTGGTGGGGTTAACCGATCATGTTCTTCCAGACCTGTGGACCAACAATGCCGTCCACGGTCAACCGATTGCTGCTTTGGTAACGACTGACAGCACCGGCGGTTTGGGGACCGAAAATACCGTCAATATCCACCCGCGTCCGATATTGCACGTAGCGCACAGATGGACCAGCCGCTTGGTTCGCCCGCAAAATTGGCTTTGCCAAAACCTGACGAATCGCCCGCCAGGTGCGATCGCCCGCAATCCCATCGGTCATTAGCCCCAAAATTGCCTGCAACCGCTGCGTAGCCAACTTCGTTGAGTTACCAAATTTCCCGTCTTCCACCAGCCGACGCCCTTCTTTGTTGCCGTCAGTCACCTTCAAACGATTGATCACCTGCTGAAGTTGCCGGATTTGCTCCGACGGTTGGTCAGGCGATGGGGACGGCGTCGGTGTCGGTGCCGGCGCTCTACCGGTTAAGCCCTTAACGATCGCATTAGACATAGGCTCAGCCAGGTAGCGATCCATATCCACCCGCGCGTCGCAGAAGCAGCACTCCACCAAAATCGCCGGAGCCGACGTGTGGCGCAGCACGTACATGTGGGCACCGTTTTTTACGCCCCGATCAAAAAAGCCCAGCTTAACGATTTCATCCTGCACCGGCTGCGCCATCCGCCGCCCGGCGCTGCTGATGGCAAAAACCTCGGCACCGTTAGCGCTGCGGTTAAAAGCATTGAAGTGAATCGACACAAAAGCATCAACCCGGTTCACATTGGCGCGATTGGTGCGCTGCCACAGGGAGTTGGTAACGCTGGACGCCCGCTGGGGAGTGCAATTGACCACCTGGTGTCCCAGCGCCCGCAGCTTGGACATCACCCGCAGCCCCACCTCTCGCGTCAGGTTGTCTTCCTGGCGAATACCGCTAGC
>JBCCTE010000539.1:0-2486 GCA_039198915.1 Cyanobacteria bacterium P01_D01_bin.73
CCAAAGTTCTGGGCTGTAATCAGACCGCACCTAGAGAATAAACACTCACAAGTGAGAGAGAGACTATGAGTGCATTACATATTTCGCGCCCGGAAATTAGCGCCATGACCGCTGAAGATGTGGAGGAGCTGGCGGGGCGTTTGGAGCAAGATGCATACCAAAGTCCATTCGCGGCGCTGCAAGATTGGCATGTGCTGCGGGCTGTGGCGTTTCAAAAGCCGGAGCTAGCTGAACCCTATATCCATTTGCTGGACATTGAGCCCTTTGACGAAGGTTAATTGAGGTTCTAATCCGACTCTAGGCTTGAAGTTTTTGATTTTGGTTTCCATAAACTATAACTGCCGGAGAAATCTGCCATACTTCTTGATAGGTGCTCGAAAATTACGCACTTAGAAGTATTTGCATGATCAGACGGCGACAAAACTGGTGGGTTGCGGGGATGATCGCCTTTATGGTGGGCGTTGGTGTCGGCACGTTGGGCGATCGCAACTGGCAGCGTGGGTTGGCCGTTGGGGCGATCGGGATGTCGGCCGTGGTTACGGTGGGCACGCTTCAGGAACGGCGACGGCTTGAGGATGATCCGCCTGCTGGTGGTGCATTAACTGGCGGATCTAGTCCAACGAAGGCGTCGCTGGGATCGACGGGGCTGGCATTTTTGGATGCGCTGCCGCTGCAATCGATTCGTGATTCGATTCAACGTTCGGTCAAACGCTCGGTCAAACAGTCTGTTGCCCTGGTGCGATCGCGAACCTTAAAGTCAAAAAAGCCACTTCCCGCTGGGCGATCACCGCTTAGACCATCCTCGCCGCAGTCTTTTTCCCCCACCAGTTCTGCCCCCCAGCCTTTACCGGCGATCGCTCCACCTGCTTCAATTCCTCAACTTCAAAGTCAGCTTAATCAAGTTAATGATCGCCGGCAGCAGGTGGAGGCGGTGATTTCAGTTTTGCGACAGGAACGGGATAGTTTGCAGTCGCAAATTCTGGAAGAAACACAGCAGAAACAGAATTTATATCGGGTACTAAGTGATCTCGAGATTCGTAAGGCAAACCTGGAAGAGAAATTGGTTCAGCAACAGGAATCTGTACAGGTCCTAGCGAAACAAAAGACAGATTTAGAGCAGGCGATCGCGGCAATGGGGACCCTAGGCAGTGAAGTGGAGCGGCTGCGGCAGGAGCGGGAAAAGCTGGCGCGCGAGGTTAGGGACCTGGAAGATCGTGATGCTAAGCTGCGAAAAGATTACGGCACTTTAGAGAATAAGGCGCGCAAGTTAGTGCGACGTTTAAAGCAGTTGAAAAACACTAATTCCTAAGGCCTGTTTGGACTTTATCGGGAATGGGATTCGGAATTTTAAGCGCTCTGTTACGGTTTTTCTGACTTTAGAGAACTTAGATTAGCTTAGGCATAGAACTCTGTGTTGTTATTGGTGCCGTTATGGCACGACAGAAATTTCTATGCTTGCTACCGAACGTCGAACCACCCCCAGTGCTGACCAACTTCGCTACGTTAACCAGGCAATTTCTAGCCGTATTAGCGCGATTCATCGACACCCCCACCGGCGTGTGGGCGCTTACCCTTACACTCTGTTCCACGAGCCAGGCAATCCAGTCCATGGAACGGTGTTGATGTTCCATGGCTTTAGCGCCCGCCCTCACCAAATGTGGCGTTTGGCGGATTATCTATTTAGAAACGGCTTCAATGTTTATCAGGCGAATTTGGCGGGACAGGCGTTGGTGGAGCCTGGCGAAAATTGGCCCCAGGTGACGCTGAAGGAGGAGTATGCTCAGCCCTTGCGGCAAAAGGTGGCGGCGGATCCGGTGCTGTCGAAGTTTGTGAGTAATCTGAAGCGAAGCGCGAGCCCAACCCAGGTGCAAAAGCCGGGGGCGCTGCAAATGATGTCGTTGATGGCGCGGTTGGTGCGCATTGAGCCACGAATTTTGGATATTAAACGGGCGATTGAAACTCCCGGCGATCCCGACTTTGATAAGTATTACGAGTCGAACCACGAGCGTTATTTGACTGACGCCCTGGGATATCTTGGCGACCTGGAGGCGATGCCCGGACCGATTTTCACCGCTGGCTTGTCGGTGGGCGGTGCGGTGGCGCTGGGATTGGCGGCGGCTCAGCCTCAACGGATTCAGCGAGTGGTGACCTATGCGCCGTTGTTGGAAACCCACGGTAGCGATCGCCGGCAATACGTGGAACTAACGGGTCCCCTAAGCCTGAGAGAAATGGGCTGGGATCCAGAGTTGCAGTTTCCGGTGAGCTGTTTAACCGCAACAGATCGCTTTGGCGGCAGCCATGTGAATAGTGCTGAGTCGGTGAAGGCGTTGCGATCCGTGCCGACGATGATGGTGTTGACGGAGAACGAAGACGCAGCGGATGTGGGGACCAATGAGCGCTTTTTTGAGGCGATCGGCGGGACAGCGCAGGGACATCATTTCCACAAATACCCTGCTGAGGATTTAGTTCCCCCCTCAAACAGCACC
>JBCCTE010000540.1:0-2475 GCA_039198915.1 Cyanobacteria bacterium P01_D01_bin.73
GACGAGAATAGGTAGTTCAAAACACCATCCCTCTCAACCATTGCTAAGCTTTTAGTAGCAGCCCATTTCTTAGAGCCATGGGCATAAAAATTGGCGTAGTTATTGATAGTGACTTGCCTTAGTTAGTCGGATTCTGAAAGTACTGGTCAGTCATCGCTTCGCATCCACCCAATGCTGAAAGTAGGAGGGTTCCTACAATGTCTCAATCATTTGATGAAAGCAAATTCGACACAACCTCCGTAAAATTATTAGTTCGTTCGGCAACCCTCAATCGAAGTGATGTTACGGCACTGCTAGGCGTAGAACCCACGCGAGCATGGAATCCCGGTGAGCGGCATCCCATCTGCCAAGGGTCGACGCTTATGCGGGTTGTTGAATGGGGGCAATGGCAGCTAAAAATCTACGACAATAAAAGCTCTGTCGAATTTAAAATTCGGAAGCTTTTGCAACAGTGCACATCGAATTTGGAGGCTTGGCGCATTCTTAGGACAGAGTACGAGGTCTGGTTGACGATCTCTGTATATCCGGATGACTGGCACGGTGAACTAAGCCTTTCACCGGAGATTTTGATGTTGCTTGCGGAGCGTCAACTTCCGCTTGAATGTGGTGTTTACTGCTTTGGTGACGAAACCTTCAATGCTGAATCTGAAATGACATAGTTTCGTCTGGCAACGTGAATTGATGCCTGCTGTGTGATCGCGTGACACTTCGTTAAAACGCGCATCACCCGGTTGAGAGTCTTATAAACTGCGAGATCCCCATATAATCAGGGATACAGGATCGGTAACACTAATTTGCGATTTGATACCTGTTCCTACTTCTCCACAAGTTCTAATTTCGTAGATGCCCATGATTGCGGCCCCTATGCCCATTGCATCCCCTTCATCTGAGCCTGCAAAGACTGTATCCCCTGCACCGGCCATCCAGACGGAAACCTTGGGATTGCTGGAATGGTCGCGGCTTTGTCAGCAGGTGGCGTCGTTTGCATCCACGCCGTTGGGACGAATTTCGGCGGAACGGTTGGTGATTCCTGAGTCCCAGGCGGGGAGTGAGGCGTTGTTGGCGCAGACTCAGGAGGTGTATGAGTTTGAGCAGGCGGACGCTCAGGAATTAAGTTTTAAGGGCATTGGCAATATTGATGGGGCGTTGGAGCGGGCGGAACGCCAGGGGGTGTTGTCCGGGGAGGAGCTGTTGACGATCGCCCAGACGTTGGGGGGGATGCGCGGTCTGCGGAAGCAAATCAGCACTCGGGAGGATGAATGCCCGGTGTTGATGGAGCTGATTACGAGTGTGCGCACGTTGCCGGATTTGGAGAAGGAGATTCACCATTGCATTGACGATCGCGGGGAGGTGGCAGACCGGGCGAGTACCAAACTTGGGGGTATTCGGGCTGGGCTGAAGGAGGTGCGATCGGGCATTCGCAAGAAGTTGCAGAACATCATGCAGCAAAAGCCCAATGCGGTGCAGGAGATGACCATTGTGATGCGGGGCGATCGCTTTGCATTGCCGGTGAAGGCGGGGCATAAGACCAATATTCGCGGCATTGTCCATGATGCGTCGGCGTCGGGGGGAACGTTATATATCGAACCCCATGCGGTGGTGG
The DNA here is from genome assembly GCA_039198915.1 of Cyanobacteria bacterium P01_D01_bin.73. Taxonomy (GTDB): domain Bacteria; phylum Cyanobacteriota; class Cyanobacteriia; order CACIAM-69d; family CACIAM-69d; genus CALGDE01. The sequence goes on from JBCCTE010000540.1 coordinate 1,604, forward strand.
AGGCGAATAATAAATTGCGGCAGTTGACGCGCCAGGAAGCGGCGGAAGAGGAGGTGATTCGGCGGCGGTTGAGTGAGTTGGTGGCGGAGGCGTTGCCTGAACTGGAGCAGGTTTTGGCGATCGCTACCACGATTGATCTGGCGGCGGCGCGATCGCGTTATGGCTTTTGGTTGGAAGCGAACCCCCCACGCTTTATCGAGCCCCAAGACGGCGATACCACCACCCTGCGTAATCTTCGGCATCCGCTTTTGGTGTGGCAGGCTGCCCATGATGATGGTCCCAACGCCGTACCGATTAATGTCAGCGTCGATCCCAAAATCCGCGTTGTGGCTATCACCGGCCCCAATACCGGCGGTAAAACCGTCACCTTGAAAACCCTAGGATTGGCAGCATTGATGGCCAAAGCTGGTCTATTTGTGCCCGCCCGCGAACCGGTGGAATTGCCCTGGTTTGAACAGGTTTTGGCAGACATTGGCGACGAGCAATCCATCGAGCAAAGTTTGTCCACGTTCTCCGGTCATATTCGCCGGATCGTTCGTATTCTTAATGCCCTCAAGCCCATTGCGGCACCGGAGGCGGCGATTCCTGAAGGTGCCCCACTGACGGTCACGGACGACGATGGCGCTGAGGTGGAAACTGCTCCGCCAGAGCCGGTTCATCAGCCCGTGCATCATCCCGGCGATCGCTCGTTAGTATTGCTGGACGAAGTGGGGGCCGGGACCGATCCCGCTGAGGGGAGTGCCCTGGCTACGGCGCTGTTGACGGCCCTGGCGGATCGCGCTCGCCTTACCGTTGCCACCACCCACTTTGGTGAGCTAAAAACCCTGAAATATCAGGACGATCGCTTTGAAAATGCATCGGTAGAATTTGAC
>JBCCTE010000541.1:0-2459 GCA_039198915.1 Cyanobacteria bacterium P01_D01_bin.73
CAGGCGATCGCCCCGTAACGACAGCCATATGAGCCACTGAAAACGCGGGACACCGTGGCATACTGAACGGCTAGGTAAACGGGATCTTTAGCGGCAGGATTTTAACGTGGCTCAGTCAAATACACAGCAGTCGAATAGCGGTGCAGCGGGGAATCAGAAAACCTGGAGTCAGCGATTTGAGGGAGCACTACACCCGGCGATCGCCCAATTCAATGCCAGCATTGGCTTCGACATTGCCCTGATTGAGTACGACCTGACTGGCTCCCAAGCCCACGCCAAAATGTTGGGCAAGGTGGGGATCATTTCCGCAGAGGAAGTGGAACAGCTAGTGAACGGGCTGGAGCAAATCCGCGAAGAATATCGCGCTGGCAATTTCAATCCCGGTGTCGATGCGGAAGATGTCCACTTCGCCGTTGAACGCCGCCTAACGGAGCTGGTGGGCGATACTGGTAAAAAGTTACACACAGCGCGATCGCGAAACGACCAGGTCGGCACCGACACCCGCCTATATCTGCGCCACGAAATCAACGAAGTGCGCCAGCACATCCTTAACTTCCAGCGAGTGCTGCTAAACCTCGCCAATACCCACGTCAAAACCCCGATCCCCGGCTACACCCACCTCCAACGCGCCCAACCCATTAGCCTTGCCCACCACCTTCTCGCCTACGTAGAAATGCTGCAACGGGATGGTGATCGCCTGGTGGAAATCCAACGCCGGGTGAACACCAGTCCCCTTGGTGCAGGAGCGCTCGCCGGCACCACCTTCCCCATCGATCGCCACTACAGCGCCGAACTGCTGGGTTTCGAGTCGGTCTATGCCAACAGCCTAGATGCGGTGAGCGATCGCGATTTCGCCGTTGAATTCCTCTGTGCCGCTAGCCTGGTTTTGGTACACCTGTCGCGACTATCGGAGGAAATCATCCTGTGGGCATCGGAGGAATTCCGATTTGTCACCCTTACCGACGCCTGCGCCACCGGGTCCAGCATTATGCCCCAAAAGAAAAACCCCGATGTGCCCGAGTTGGTGCGCGGGAAAGCCGGGCGCGTCTTTGGCGATCTCCAGGGAATGTTGGTGCTCATGAAGGGCGTCCCCCTCGCCTACAACAAGGATTTTCAGGAGGATAAAGAGGGGCTGTTCGACGGGGTCAACACGGTCAAAGCCTGCCTAGAAGCCATGACCATCCTGATGGACGAGGGACTAACGTTCCAAACCCAACGCCTAGCTAGCGCCGTCGCCGAAGATTTCTCCAACGCTACCGATGTCGCCGATTATCTAGCCGCCAAGGGTGTACCTTTCCGGGAAGCCTACAACCTGGTGGGTAAGGTGGTTAAGACTAGCTTGGCCGCCGGCAAACTCCTTAAGGATTTAACCCTAGAAGAGTGGCAGGCGCTGCACCCCGCCTTTGAACAGGACATCTACGAGGCGATCGCCCCCCTGACGGTAATCTCTGCCCGCAATAGCTTTGGCGGCACTGGATTTGAACAGGTGGAAAAGGCGATCGCTACCGCAGAATCCCGCTGGGAGGTCAGCGCCGTTAAATCTTAACTAGATGGCGATTTTGGGGCGATTTCTGAGGTAGTTTCCAGGGCGACTCTACTGAGGTTGGCAATATCAAACCATGTTAAAACCGTAACACTATTCACTGTTATCAATGAACCATAGCTCAAGCATTGCGAGTTTTTTCGCGCCTAGCGCCTCTATCCGCCTAAGCAATTTCTATGCAGCTAGGGGCGTTACTTTTGGCCGTATAGAAACCTCGAAGTTCAATTGATAGCTTGCCCTAAACCTTCGAAACCATTCCCTTCAGCGATCAGAAAAGCGATGACAAAGTACATGGAGCTTGAGCCCATCAAAAGTGAGGTTCAAGATGGCATTTGCACCAGACGCTGTAAGATAACTCGCTTTGATGGCGAGGTTCAAACTGATGTTTCTACGCTTTGGTTTCAATTTGATGATTCTGTTCAACCGCCAGCGGATAACGACTGTGATAGCTACGTGCTAACCACCGTTATGTTGGCGATGAAGGAAGGTCGAGATATTCGGGTTAAAGGCAGTGTCTCGAAACAGCTATTAAGCAATTTGGTCGAGTACCAATCTATTTGGGCAAAATGGCTACCGGAAAGCTACTTTTTTGTAGATATTGCAGTTGATGAATTAAGGCAGGAATATGATCCTGTTCCCGGTGCAGTTTGTGCATTTTCTGGAGGAGTTGATGCCACCTTTTCCGTGTGGAGACATTCGCAGAACAAGTGGGGACACCGCTCACAAACTATTAACAAGTGTGCGCTTGTTCACGGTTTTGATATTCCGCTTGCCAATAAAGATGACTTTAAAAGTGCCGGCGAGAGCGCAGCAAAAACTCTGAATGATGTTGGTCTTGACCTGGTTAGAATCCGCACCAACATCAGAAATATTTTGCGCTCAATTAACTGGGAATTCTGCTTTGGGAATGCGGTAG
>JBCCTE010000542.1:0-2451 GCA_039198915.1 Cyanobacteria bacterium P01_D01_bin.73
CTGCCATGACTGATGCGATCGCCCCACTTCCGAAGAATTTAGAGTTGTGGCAATCCACAATGGGCTGGCAGCCGGACGAGGCTGAGCAAGATTTATTCCAGCGACTCTACGCAGGAGTTTTGGACGGCAATACGCGGATGAATCTGACGCGGATTGTGGCGCCGGATGAGTTTTGGGAAAAACACGTTTGGGATTCGGTGCGGGGGATTTTTTCTGACAAGGTACCGGCGCTAGCGGAGTTGCGATCGCATGATCCCTTCGCTGGTTTAGCCCCCGACGCCACGCCGGAAAAAATCATCTCCCTGTTGGATATTGGCACCGGCGGCGGCTTTCCCGGTTTGCCCATCGCGATCGCTCAGCCCAACTGGTCCGTAACCTTACTAGACAGCACCCGCAAAAAAATTGCCTTTGCCGGGGAGCTGGCGGAAACGCTGGAGCTTTCTAACGTTTCTGCGATCGCCGACCGAGCCGAACAAATCGCCCGAAAGCCCGATACCCGTCCCCAGTTCGATATCGTCACTCTGCGGGCAGTGGGAGCAGCGGATAAATGTGCGGGTTACGCGCTGCCGTTGGTGGCTAACGGCGGCATGGCAATTTTGTATCGCGGCAAATGGACCGCCGAGGAGGAGGAAAGTCTTGCGCCGATTTTGCAAGATTGGGGCGCGGAAATTTTGGCGGTGGATGGATTTAAAACGCCGTTATCTGAGGGAGATCGCCACTGTGTCTATCTCAAACGGGAAGGGTAAAGTGACCTGGGAACATTAAGGAGCGTCAAGGGGCGATCGCCACCCTATCCAAAGGCTGTCATTGGCGGGCAAGATAAAAAAAAGGATAGAAAAAGAATTATCCACTCAAAAAATCGTTCCAGGACAGTTGCCCTTAGGAGCCCGAAGCGATGAATTCATCTCCCTTTAAATCACTACAAGTTGTCTTGTCTGGTCTAAGTAACTGGCTGATTTTCTTCGGAATTCTGTGGCTGTTCAGCGCGGTGGGCTTGGGATGGCTAATTAACGGAATTGCCCTAATATTCCTGCTGTTGCTGGTGGTACCAGTTGTGGGATTTCTGGTGGCAGGCTGGTGGCTGCGGCGCAATACGGCGATGGCAGACTGTCCCGTATGTGGCTTCGAGATGACTGGGATAGAAAAAATGTCCTTAGGCTGCCCCGGCTGCGGCGAGACGGTGAAGATGAACAAGGGACAGTTTGAGCGGGTTACCCCCCCCGGAACCGTCGAGGTGGATGGGGTGACCGTTGTAGATGTGACGGCGGATTCGTCAGGAAGCCAGACGACCAATATGGCAACGGATGTGACCACGATTGATGTGGAGCCAAAACGGCTGGAACCGGGTCAAGAGTAATCGGGCATGTAAGCAGTCAGTCGAATATGATTAGGCTCTCTAGGCAAACCCATGTGTTCTGAATAATCCTGATCGACAGCTCCTCGTTATCAGCTCCTTTGATTCAGATTCTAATCAGGTTTCCCCTGTGAACTTAGCAGCAGAATTCCCTTCTCTCCTAGGCTGTACACTGCTAGCTAGCAGTTTCGAATTCGGGGAGATCAATGCGGGAGCTACTGGAAGAAATAAGGGCTACAGTGATTAGAATGCTGGGGCGGAGTGTTGAAATTTTACCTGGCGCGATCGCCGGCATTATTGTCCTCTTCTTAACCCGTATCGCGGCAAAGGCAATCCAGCGTTTAGCGTTGAAAATAGCTCAGCGCACCTTAAAAAACCGGTCTCTGCACACCCTAGTTTCGCAAATCAGCTATGTCACCACTTGGATTCTTGGCATCCTGTCGGCGTCAGTGTTGGCCTTTCCCAGTTTGAATCTAGCTAACATTATTGCCCTGCTAGGCTTTAGCTCCGTCGCCGTTGGTTTTGCGTTTCAAGACATTTTCAAAAACTTCCTGGCGGGCATCCTTCTACTTTTACAAGAACCATTTCGGTTGGGAGATCAAATAATTGTTGACGGCTATGAAGGCACCGTGGAAGACATTGCCCTACGCTCAACTCAGCTCAGAACCTATCAGGGAGAAACCATCGTTATTCCCAATTCCATGGTATTCACCAGCCCAGTCCATGTGCTGACAGCACAAAATTCCCGGCGCACCGATTTGGCTATTGGAGTCGATTACAACACTCCGCTCGCCTCCGCCATTGAAACCCTGGTAACGGCAACCAAAGGGATTGACGGCGTTCTATCCCATCCCAACATTGAGGTCGATGCGGTGGGATTTGGCGACAGCGCCATAGATTTAGTAGTTCGCTATTGGACCCTTCCCGATGCAACAGAGGTTCGACGTACGCAAAGTCGCGTCATGTTGTCTTTAAAGAACGCCTGCGATGAAGCGGGGATCAATATCCCTTACCCCATTCGCAGTCTTTATTTTTTTGATCAACAGCATTTCAACGACCACCAGCGCCAACCCTCACAGCTACCCACTGTGGGTAGC
>JBCCTE010000543.1:0-2444 GCA_039198915.1 Cyanobacteria bacterium P01_D01_bin.73
AAGGTGTAAGTGTCACAATGGACAGTAAGCATCTATGTAGCTCTAAAACCGTCGCTTTGAGGAAAATCCCGTGGAAATGCCTCCCCTCCGCACGCCGCTGTACGACGCAATTGTAGGGTTGGGGGCGAAGATGACCGAGTTTGGTGGATGGGAGATGCCGGTGCAGTTTGCCGGTCTGAAGGCGGAACACGAGGCGGTGCGCTCAAGCTGTGGTGTGTTTGATATTTCCCACATGGGCAAGTTTGCCTTGAGCGGTCCCTTTCTGATGCAGGTGCTGCAACGGCTGGTGCCTACGGATTTAAGCATTTTGACGCCGGGGCGAGGAAAGTACACGGTGCTGCTCAATGAGGCGGGCGGCATTATTGATGATCTGATTGTCTATTGGCTGCCGCCGGAAAATGGCACTCAGCGGGCGATCGCCATTGTTAACGCTGCCACCACCATTAAGGATCGGTCGTGGCTGCTGGAGAAAATGGTGAGGACGGATCTTGAGAACTTGGGCGATCGCGTCCTGCTGGCGGTGCAAGGTCCAGAGGCGGAGGCGCAGTTACAAAAGCTAGCGGCGGCGGACCTTAGCCAGGTGAAGTTCTACCGGTTTGTGGAAACGGAAATTGCTGGGCAGCCTGCTTTTATTGCTCGCACGGGCTATACGGGCGAAGACGGTTTTGAGGTGATGCTGGCTGATGATGCTGGAGTGCAGCTTTGGCAGGCTTTGTTAGATGCGGGCGTTACGCCCTGTGGTTTGGGAGCGCGGGATACCCTGCGGTTGGAGGCGGCGATGGCGCTGTATGGGCAAGATGTTGACGAAACTACGACACCCTTTGAAGCGGGTTTGGATTGGCTGGTTCATCTAGACCGCAAGGGCGATTTTATTGGGCGAGAGGCGCTGGAGGATCAGCAGGCACGGGGCGTTCCTAAGCGATTGGTGGGTTTGCAACTGAGCGATCGCAATATTGCCCGCCACGATTACCCGGTGCTCCACAATGGTGAAACTGTCGGCATTGTCACCAGCGGTACCCTCTCCCCTACCCTCGGCATTCCCATCGCGATCGCCCGTGTCCCCGCTGAATTCTCAGAAGTGGGGCAAAAATTATCGGTGCAAATCCGCAAGAAGACTGTTGAGGCGGTGGTGTGCGATCGCCCGTTCTACAAGCGTCAGAAGTAGGCGTCAGAAAGACCTATGGAAATCAAAGCTCCACCATTAACCGTTGAGGAATATCATCGCCTGTGCGAGACAGGGGCGATCGCTTATGACGCCCGTACGGAATTAATTCGTGGACAAATCTATCCCATGATTGCCAAGGGTACGCCACACACAATTTGCTGCCGAAATTTTCTGAAATTGCTGCCTCCACTGTTGGCTGAGGATGAGCTATTGCAGTGTCAGGATCCCATTCGTTTGCCTAATGCCAGCGAACCTGAGCCGGATATTGCGATTATTCGGACGCGAGAGGATAACTACAGCGATGGCCATCCTGAACCTGCCGATATTGTTTTGTTGGTGGAGGTGGCGGATTCATCGTTGGCGTTTGACCGCGATGTGAAGTTGCCGCTTTATGCGGAGTATGGGATTGAAGTGGTTTGGTTGGTGAATCTTCAGGATGATCGCCTGGAGGTACATCAGCAACCGGGGCAATCTAAGGGGAAGTTTATCTATCAAAACCGTGAGTTTTATGGGCGAGGGGAGTTCGTTGAGTTTGGCGGGCGGGCGATCGCCATCAACAAAATCCTGCCGTAATCAACAATTACCCATCTTCTGGAATGCGTCTCCCCGCTAATCTAATCAGAGTTGGCCCTGTTACCGCTGCAACTACGACCCAAGCCAAGGTCAATCCCACCACTTCCCCAAGAAAGATCCCGGTAATCCGGTGCAGCACTTCTCCCATGGTCCAGCCCAGCGATAGCCCAACCGTCCAGCCGGCTACACTAGCCAGAATCCACCGCTCAGCTTTGGGCACAGACATGGGCACAGATCTACGAAGCACCAACCACTGCGCCACCCCCATCAGCAAACCCACCTGGGCTCCGTTTAAAACGCCGTAGAGAATTCTTAGATAAATACTCGAAGTGCTCGGGACTATCCAGCCGATCGCCCCAATATGGCTAAGCCCCAGGACACCCCAGCCAAAAACGCTGACCGGTATCCACCACCCAGCCCTGGGAAACTTTTGCCGAATTACAAACCACTGGGCTATGGCGATCGCCCCACCACCGATCACCCCCTCTACCGCGTTTAAATCCGGCGTCCCTCCCACCTCAATCCAGTACAAACTGGTCAGAAAACCAACCAGGGTCACCAAAATCCACTGGAGCTGAAAACCCCAGCCAATCTCGGCTGATCCTTGAGATTCACGTATCGTTGGCATCGGCATGATCTACGAAGACGAAGGCGTAAACAGTTCTTGAAAAACTCGGCGGCGATCGCGAGGAGACTCGGGAGCAAT
>JBCCTE010000544.1:0-2437 GCA_039198915.1 Cyanobacteria bacterium P01_D01_bin.73
AAATGAATTTTTAAAGAGCTAAGAATCAATTCCTCGCTATCAGAAAATTTTTCCATGAAAAAACCAATAAAACAGTCAAGCACATCAATTAAATAGTCTGAGCCGCTCGCAGGATCTTCCTCCGGATACAAAACGCAAATAATAATTCTTAGGGACAGTAAATTTTCGGATTTTTGCTGGTGATTGCTCTTGTTAATTGCTTTATGATACTCCCAACAATTACAGCGTTCAGCAGTCAATATTGAGTCTGAAACCAACTGGTCGCGCCAATATTCATTGGCTACAGTCAATGCATTTACTTCCACTTCGGATGTCGAGAAGTAGGCTAGCTTAGCTGCAATACAATCCAGCATAAAAAGACAAGATTTTCTATACCCATCCTCACGCCAGGGTTGAGTCGCCACGTTTTCCAGGAAGTTGTCTAATTCACTTTTCATGCGGTGACATTAGGCGCAAATCGTTTGATAAAGGCTCAGTAGAGGACTAGATGGCGTTGCTAAGTAGATATATGTTTTCGCCAACTCCCAAATAAAGTTTTGCGGCTTTCGGCAACCAACCGGTGGCTCAACCCAACAACGCCGAGTAGACAATTAATGAGTTGACTGCAATTGCCAGCGACTGGCGATCGGCATTCTCCAACCCGTCCCAAAGGCTCGCTCAGTTACCTTGATGCCAGGGGCGGCTTGGCGGCGCTTAAACTCAGCCCGCGACAGTAAGCGAATAATTCGGTCCACCGTGTCAGGATCGTGTCCCGCTGCAATTAGTTCTGATGGTGCCTGAGCCTGATGTACCAGGCGATCCAGAATGTCATCCAACACGTCGTAGTCCGGCAGCGAATCTTGATCCACCTGTCCCGGTCGCAGTTCGGCACTGGGGGGCTTAGTCAAAATATGGTCGGGAATAATTTCCAGTGGATTATCGGCATCGGGCACAGTGGCTAACTTTGCATGGTCAGGACAGCCCTTTTGTCCACGATTTAGCCAGCGACATAGGGAATAAACCCGCGTTTTTGGTACGTCAGCAATCACCGCCAAACCTCCGTTCATATCCCCATAAAGGGTGCAATAACCCACCGCAATTTCTGATTTATTGCCCGTTGTTAATAGCAAATGTCCAAATTTATTGGCGATCGCCATCAACAGATTTCCCCGAATTCGCGACTGTAAATTCTCCTCCGTAACTCCCGCCTCGGTGCCAGAAAATAATGTTTCAAAGGTGCGATCATAGCCGCCCATTAAGTCGCCGATGGGCAATGTTTCGGTGGCAATTCCTAAGTTTTTGGCTAAGGCTTCCGCATCGCCAATGGAATGGTCCGAGCTATAGGGGGAGGGCATCAGAACACCCAGCACGCTTTTGGGACCCAATGCCGCAGCGGCGATCGCTGCCACCACCGCCGAATCAATACCGCCACTAAGCCCCAGCAGCACCTTAGAAAAGCCACACTTACGGGCATAGTCGCGTACCCCAAGCACCAGCGCCGCCCAAATTTCCCCGTCAATGGATGACGCTAATTCCGCCACCCCCGTTTGTTGCACCGGCACCCCAGCATCCTCGCCCACCATGGCAACGCTCGACTCCCAACGCCCCACCACCGGCATAGAATCTGGCTGAAACTCTCGGGTGGTGGGGTCGTAATCGGCGATCGCCAACCCCGCTTCAAACCCCGGCGTCCGGCGCACCACCTTGCCCGAAGCATTCACCGCCAAACTTGTACCGTCAAATACCAGGTCGTCATTGCCACCCACTTGATTCACATAAACGAGAGAAATGCCGTGGCGCTGGGCACAATGCTGAATCATTTCTTCCCGCAATCGCTGTTTCCCGGCAACGTAGGGAGAGGCGGATAGGTTAACCATTAACTCTGCCTTAGCTTGAATTAGGTCTGCTACTGGATCCGCATGGTAGCTGCGTCGTCCCCAGAATTCCTCATCATTCCAGATATCCTCGCAAATGGTCACCCCAACTTTGACCCCATCTACTTCCATGACATTGGGACGCACCCCCGGCATAAAATATCGATCCTCATCGAACACGTCGTAGGTAGGCAGCAATTGCTTCGGATAAATCTCGCTTAATATCCCCTCGCTCAGCAAAACCGCCGCATTGACCAACGAATCAGCCGGATGGTCCAATTTGGCGTCAACGCTAGTCATCGCTGCCCCCACCAACACCTTCAGCTCCGGTGGTAATTCCCTGGCAAGGATGGTTAGCTCTGTGGCGATCGCCTTAATAAATCCAGGGCGCACCAGCAAATCTCGCGGCGGATAACCACAGATTGCCAACTCCGGCGTCACCATTAGTTGTGCCCCTAACTCATGAGCTTTTTGGGCGTATTGCAAAATGCGTTTGCGGTTGCCGGACAGGTCGCCAACGGTGGGGTTTAGCTGGGCGATCGCGATTTTAAGAAGGTTCGCCATGGGGAAGTTTGGAAAAGTTG
>JBCCTE010000545.1:0-2432 GCA_039198915.1 Cyanobacteria bacterium P01_D01_bin.73
AATCACCTGACCTTGAGCATCCACGGCTCGCCACAGGTAGAACTGCTCTCCTTTGATGGTGACTACCACTTCGTCGAGGTGCCACTTATCCACAGGAGCTCGGCGACGTTTACGAATCTGGTTGGCGTAATCCTGGGCAAACTTTTGGCACCAGTTGCGAATGGTTTCGTAGGTCACCTCAATGCCCCGATAGAGCATCATTTTCTCGATATCACGGTAGCTCAGGGGAAAGGTGTAGTAGAGCCAGACGCAGTGGCGAATGATTTCCACAGGAAATCGGTGACGTTTGTAGCGAGTCTCCACGGGCTTGCTCTCTCTTTTCTCGCTCAGAGTTTACCGCCTTAGTTAATTTGACAATGCCTATAGACCGTCACCGGATGTGGTCTGATGGATGGGGTTGTTAACTTTCCCGGTCCCCATGGCGTCTGAGTCTCCGGCTGCGTCTAATTTCGAATCCTCTTTCAAATCCCCGCACGAATCTGCTGCGTCCCTGTCCTGGCGATCGCGCTATCGATACCTATCGCCATTCCTAAAAAAGCAGCGGCTAACGATTCTCCAGGCGCTGGCGTGCACCTTAGGATTTACGGCATTTTGGCCAGCTTTGGCATGGCTGCCGGGACAGCTCGCGGATCCCATTGGGACGGGAGACCTGGGAGCGATCGCTCAGCTCGCGGGAGTTGGCGCAATTATTTTCGTAGTGCGGGGTGTCTTCCAGTTTGGACAGGATTCTCTGATGGCAAAGGCGGCGTTGGCGATCGCTCGAGACCTGCGCGTATCGGTCTACGACCACCTGCAAAAGCTCAGCCTGGATTATTTCGAAGCCGCAAAATCGGGAGATATCGCCTATCGTCTAACCGGCGACGTGGACCGGGTGGGCGACGCCATCAATAAGCTATTTCATCAGTTTGTACCCTGCGTACTTCAGCTCATTGTGGTGCTGACCTACATGATTGTGCTGAACTGGCAGCTAACGTTGGCGTCGTTGATTATTGCGCCGCTGATGGCAATTTTGATCGGCTGGTTTGGGGAGCGGCTGCTGGATTTTGCCCGCAGCAGTCAGGGGCGAGTGTCTAACCTGGCGGCGATGGTCACCGAAGTGATTGCCGGGATGCGCCTGGTGCGGGCATTTACGGCGGAATCCTATGAGATGCGACGGTTTACGGAGGAAGCGGACGCCAGCCGCCTGGCAAAATACCGCGCCGAGCGAGCCAAAGCCATGCAGTTTGTGGTGGTGGGATTTTTGCAAGCCATGAGCGTTTTGCTCCTGTTTTGGCTGGGGGGCTGGCAAATTTCCCAGGGGCAGCTCACCGGGGCAGGATTTATCAGCTACATAGCGGCTGTGGCGCTGCTCATTGACCCCATCAGCATCACCACCAGCAATTACAACGAATTCAAGGAAAGCCAGGCATCGGTTGATCGCCTTTTCGCCCTGCTCCTCGAGCCGATCTTAGTTAGCGATCGCCCCAACGCCACCCCGCTTCCCCCCATCACCGGCACCGTCACCTACGACCAAGTCACCTTCGCCTATCCCAACGGCAGCGCCCCCAATCCGTCGGTCCTGGAAAACCTCAGCTTCACCGCAAAACCTGGGGAGGCGATCGCCCTAGTCGGCGCATCGGGAGCCGGAAAAACTACGCTAATCAATCTGCTGACCCGCTTCTACGATCCCCAGCATGGGCGCATCCTAGTCGACAACACCGACATCAAAACCATCACTGCCAAAAGTCTGCGCCAGCAAATTGGTCTAGTGCCCCAGGACACGGTGCTGTTCTCCGGCACGATCGCCCAAAATATCGCCTTCGGTTGCGACACCATTGACTTTGACGCCGTAGAAAAAGCCGCCAGAGTTGCCAACGCCCACGACTTTATCCGCCAATTTTCCCAGGGCTATCACACCTGGGTCGGCGAGCGCGGCGTCAATCTCTCCGGTGGTCAGCGCCAGCGCATCGCGATCGCCCGCGCCGTACTGCTGAACCCAAAAATCCTCATCCTCGACGAAGCCACCTCCGCCCTAGACTCAGAATCGGAAGCGCTAGTGCAGGAGGCATTGCAGCGCTTAACCGTTGGCAGGACCGTGTTTGCGATCGCCCACCGCCTCTCCACCGTGCGAGAAGCCAGTCGAATTCTAGTGATGGAAAACGGCAAAATCATCGAATCAGGAACCCACGATCAACTTCTAAACGCCCAAGGTCGCTACGCCGCCTACTACGCCCAGCAGTTTCGGTCATAGGACCCAGCGTCTTTACTTTTTGGAGGACGACTTAATATTCCGCAGTGTGCGTTTCAGCGGAGGCGGCGTTTCTGGTTAAGGGATGTCAACTTTGCGGTGGAAATATTGAGATCGAGGCGATTTGATTGTCAGCCTCTAAGGCAGCGCTTACGGTGGAAAACACAAGGGGACAGATTACCTTTTCCCTTTCAAATCATTATCC
>JBCCTE010000546.1:0-2405 GCA_039198915.1 Cyanobacteria bacterium P01_D01_bin.73
GCTCCACGGACTTTACCGGAGAAAACCGCTTCTCGATCCAATTCGAAAAGCGGTTTTAGGTGGAGGAGATGGCTAAGGAACGCTAGGTGAATTTGATTCCCTAGGCGGCTTCTTTAAGCTGCGGAACTGGAGGCGCTGGGGGATGACGCGATCGCCCCCAGGTCTTCGTTACGCTCTACGCTGGTCGTCGCCGTTTCGCCATTGGCGGCAACCACCTCAGCGGTTTGTCCATTGGTGGCTGGGACGCTGGGGCGGAAAAGGGTGTCTAGGTAAACCTTGGATGCCCGGCGATCGCCCTCTCCGTTCTGCAATAGAAATAGCGATAGAGCCGCGGCAACGACCCGATTTTTATCCCAGTCGGGATGCTGCGCCAAATAGTCTTGCAGCGCCTCCAATAGGATTTGGGGAATATCGGCACAGATGCTTTGGGTTGGGGTGATCATGGGCGACCTCCGCTAGTTAGCAGGGATTGGTAAGCAGGAATCAGCAGAACAGCAACAGGGGGCGAGATAAGGGGGTGTCAGCCGGATTAAGACGAAGTGAAGATGAATCGGCTGCGGCACTATTCTGCGCTAGGCAGGGGGTGGGGTGTCAACGTGGCACCCTGTCATTTTTCTCTGCTTCTGCGATCATCACCAACGAAAGAATGGGGGTTTCAGGGATTTTTGGTTTACATATCGCAATTAAAAGGCGAGTTTTATGAGAGCCGACCGTCACAGGGGGAGAATTCCACAGAATTGCGTCAAAGCCTTATGGAATGGGAAGAGGCTGTGGAAAACCCTAGATCCCCTGTGGAAAACTTTGAGCTTCCTGTGGAAAAGATGTGGAAAGCCTGTGGAAGAGCTTTTGGAAAAATAAAAAAGCCCTACCGTTAAGACAACGTAACCAAAGGGCTTTCAGGGGTTTTGATGCGATCGCACTAGGGATAGTGTCATCCGCTTTGGTAGTCCCCATAACCGGGGTGCGCAATCACTATCTGTGGAAAAGTCCGCTGGGATTTAGGTTAAGGAAAGGTTGCAGTGATCACCTTTGGGCGCCCATCAAATTCGTCAATATTTTTAGTATTCCTTGTAACAGTTGCCCACCGCTGCCCGAGAACCAGCGCTGCGTTAGTGGCTGCCGGTTTATGGGGCCAGTTAATTGCTCTCGACGTAGGCGAGCGGATCCCTGAGACCCAGTTCTTCAAAGGCGGCGAGGCGTAGAAGGCAGGAATCGCAGCGGCCACAAGCGCGATCGCCCCCGGCATAGCAGGACCAGGTTTTTTCCCAGGGCACCCCAAGCTGATTGCCAAGACGAATAATGTCAGTCTTCTTCAGCTCCAACAGCGGCGACACTATCTGTGGGGGGGTGCCCTCCCGTCCCTGCTTGGTTGCCAGGCGAAATACCTCTTGCATGGCGTCCACATAATCGGGGCGACAGTCGGGATAGCCGGAGTAGTCCAGGGCATTGACGCCGATATACACTCGCTCCGCCTCTAGGGTCTCTGCGTAGGCTAGGGCAAAGCTGAGGAAAATTGTGTTGCGGGCGGGAACGTAGGTGATGGGAATTTCCGATGCCATTTCTTCGACGGGGCGATCGCTGGGCAACTCCAAAGAATCATCGGTCAACGCTGAGCCGCCCCACTGGGTTAGGTCGAAGTTGACAACCTGGTGCTGTTTTACGCCTGCTAGCTGGGCGATTGCCTTGGCCGCCTCCAGCTCTCGTCGGTGGCGCTGCTGATAATCAAAGGAAATGGCATAGCAGTCGCACCCGTCCGCCTTGGCTTGGAAAACCACCGTAGACGAGTCCAAACCACCGGAAAGTAAAACAACTGCTTTCATGGCTGGGGGGAATTATTGCGTAGTGATTGCGTAGTGTTAGTCGCGAAAATATTTTGAGGGAGATACGTCGGTCTCAGACGGTTTTTACCTTAAGCGTCAAGGTGAATGCCCTGGGCAATAAAGGGCGCAATCCAAAGACCGAGGTCGGTGTCGGGACAGTCTGCTCGGATGGCGGTTTTGATGCGATTAGCCTCAGCTTCGTCCTCGGCGATCGCAAACACCGTCGGTCCCGAACCCGACATCATTGCCCCCAACGGCGCGTGTTCCAAAAAACACTGCCGCAGCTGCTGAATCTGTTCATGCTCTGGCAGGACCGCCCGCTCCAAGTCGTTTCTGAGTAAATCCTTGAGGGTGGCTAGATTCTGGCGATCGCCCTTGGCAAGCTGAGTCAGTAACCGCACCATGGCTCCAGAACGCACCTGATCGTGGCGGGACGTTTGGGTTTCGTGATCGCGGGCATACTCCGTTTCAAACAGCTCCCGATATTGCTTGTAAGCCCACGGCGTTGAAACGCTCAGCGTCTGGTATTTGCCGAGCACTACCCATAAATTTGAGACGCCGGGCAGTGAATCCAAAATCTCACCC
>JBCCTE010000547.1:0-2358 GCA_039198915.1 Cyanobacteria bacterium P01_D01_bin.73
CAATTCTAATTTCCTTACGCTACTCAGTGCTTCTATCGCTAGTTGAACCAGTTTCAGGAGATAAGCAAGAAGACATAGAGATCTTAATGGCGCAGTCTGCCGAATACCTCTCTGGCAATCTTGATATTATCTCTTTGTCATTTTTACTGGTAATGGTGTGGGCTGGTCTTGAAAATCTTAGAAAAAGCGATGGCGGTGGAAATCGAGCCTTAAATTATGCTTTTAAGGTATACAAACAATCAATATTGAGCATTGCATTGCTCTTATTTACGATATCTATTGGCAGGGCTTTTCCGACAACAACGACATTAGTTTTGGCTTCTGTCGTCATTGCAGTAGGGAGCGTAATCTATGCAATTTACAAGGCAAAGCAAGATAAGCGTACTGATCGAGAAACAGACGATTAGGATTTCGAATGCTAGTAGCACGTTCTAGCGTTGTAGCTGAACTTTGCGATCGCCACTACCCAATCCCCCGAACCTGGTTGCTAAATTTTCCAGCTTGCTAATACTCTGGATGGTCGGGAGAATATTTTTGTGACTTCTCCCCCGGTAGGAGCGGCTTAAAGATTACTCTGCCTATCCAAGGTGCTGGCGATTGGTTCGGTAGGATAAACGTGCAATGAGTTCGAGGGGGAGCGATGACCATTGCCGATGCTAAACCACGTCCTAGGGTGTATACCCCCGATGGATGTGCTGAAATTGCAAGGCTAATTAAGGAGGGGCTGCATCGGGAAAAGCTTAGCTATGCTCAGGTGCAGCTGTGGATTGAGCGGCGGGTTGATGTTCCTGACCATTTGTCGGTGCCCCAGGGCGCGTCTCTGGGGATGTTGATCGCGGGTAAAACTCGCACGCTTAAGGTGGAAACTTTGCGCATTCTCCATTGTGCTGGGTTGTTTGGCGATCGCCCTTTGGAAGTGATTGAAGCGATCGCCTGTGGGATGTCGGTGGAGGAAGCGGAGCGGGTACCGGGGGCAACCCTGGGGGAAGAATTTTGGGAACAGCTCCCCGCGAAGGTTAAATCAGCGCCACGGAATGTGAAAATTGCTACAGCGATCGCTATCCTAGAATCACTTGAGTCCGAAAAAGGCGACGCTGAAAATGGCACCGCCGAAAATAGCATCGCTGAAAGTCCCCCTCAACCTCGAAGTCCATCCGAGCCTATGTTCTTCCTGTCCCCCCAGGATTCCCAGCAACGCCTAGCTGTCCTATTTCAGCATTGGCATCCCAACCAAACCCCGGTGGCGATCGCCCAATATTACGCCGACACCCTGGGCGTCAACCTAATCACCGTGGGGCGCATTGAGCAACTGCTTGCCGGCGAAACGCTGCTAGACGAAATCGAATACGGATGTCTCAGCAGCAGCAAACTTGACCTGCAACAGGAAAACGGCGACCCCCTTACCCCCGAAGAGCTGCGGTGGTTTTGCCAGGCAACCTGGAAAAATGTCACCACTAACCCGTCGGCGTCCTCCAAGGCGATCGATCATCAGGACACTGCCGACCTTCCCCACAATAGTTAGTTGTTTTAGTGATTTAAGGCGTCGCTACGATTAGACGAATGAAGACAGGCGAATAGGCACAGGCAAATGGTCACATTAGTTGGCTGGTGGGCTGGTTAGTCGTTTTGGTTGGCGGGTCTAGTTGCTTTGCCGCGCCCTGCCAGAGGACTGGACCTCCACCGGCTGCGGCGCACCGTCCAATACCAGCAAGCGTCCCTTGCGATCGCCCCACTGGATGTACTGAAGGCAGCCCCGGAATCGCCGCAGGGAACCATCGGGGACATAGCGCGCCACCCATTGATGGTGCAATAGCTGCCGTGTGGGCGATCGCTCCAGGGTTGACTGCAACCGGTCCGCCTCCCCCTCCAGATGTCGCGCCTCATTGCCGTGCATCGGCTGTCCGCCCACACAGTGCCAATCCAAAATCCAATCCACGGCGGACATGCCGGTGATCGCCTGATACGCCGGGGAACACATCACCACGGCATTATCAATCACCAACACCGCCGGATTCTCACACTCGGCAATCCAGGCGATCGCCCGATACTGATCCGTTATCACACCAGGCGGCGGCAACGGTGACTCAAGTTCCTGTGTCACAAACTCTTCCCCGTTAAAACAGTAAATAATTTTTGGCTTCATCCCCATCCTGGTCAGCGCAAAGATCATCGTCTGTGACGGTGATTATGCCTATAGTTCGTATAGGTCTATCAGCGACAGAAAATGTAGGGTTAAAAATTGATTATCAACTTCTGTTAGGTTTTGAATACTAACTTCCGTTAAACATCGCTGGAGGGCTTGATCCAGCGGCGAACCCACTGCCCGAGCGAGATAAGTCGTGAGGCAGTGGTTGACGA
>JBCCTE010000548.1:0-2341 GCA_039198915.1 Cyanobacteria bacterium P01_D01_bin.73
CCCAATCAATTTCGCAAGCAAGCCTGCTGGTTTGGTCCCTTCGAGAAATTTCTTTATATTGACACCGACATTGTGGTGTTTGAGAAGCTGGCGGACTACATGGATGGGCTGGATGAGTGTGATTTTATCTGCTGTGATTATCAACATACGGGGGGTCTAACGAACGTCTTCTCTCAGACCGTTGTTGATAGAGAGATTTTTTCCCAGGACGAGCTGAAGGGAATGTTTAATGGCGGTTTGTGGGGCTCAAAACGGTCAATGATGACGGAAGAAGGGCTGTACGAAATCTTTCGAGAGTGTGCCGCAAATCCTGATTATTTCGACTTTTCCCAGAAAACGTCTGACCAGCCCATCATTAATTACATGGTGTTAAAACGCTTCCCTAAACGACGTAACTACGCCATTTGGCCAGAGCGGGGGCCAGGGTCCTGGGCAGGCAGCAGACATTTTGAGTGGCGTGACGATCGCCTGGTGGATCCCAACGTGGACCTCCCCATCGCTTACCTGCATTGGGCAGGGATTGAAATTAAGCCTGGGTGTCCCTACTGGGAAATCTGGGAGGATTATCGCTATCGAGGCGAGGAAAAGCCAGAGCGCCCGCCAGTGGAAGCAGCGCCAAAACCCAAGCGATCGCTGCGAGACCGATTGCGCTCAGTCAAGCAGCGAATTCAAGGCAAATAAATCCATCAGGCCGCCGACACAATCTACTTTTCTAGCCCAGGGGGACCGGATCCTGGAATAGGGGAGTGCTGAGGTAGCGCTCTCCAAAGCTGGGCTGGATTACGACGATTAGTTTGCCCTGGTTGATGGGGCGCTGGGCTACTTTAATGGCGGCGCATACGGCGGCTCCGGAGGAGATTCCCGA
Organism: Cyanobacteria bacterium P01_D01_bin.73; assembly: GCA_039198915.1. Classification (GTDB taxonomy): domain Bacteria; phylum Cyanobacteriota; class Cyanobacteriia; order CACIAM-69d; family CACIAM-69d; genus CALGDE01. The sequence continues at coordinate 866 of JBCCTE010000548.1, forward strand.
CAGGATGCCCTCCTCCCGCGCCAGCCGTCGACCGTAGGCGATCGCCTCATCATCGGAAACGGTCACCACTTCATCGATAACGTTGACGTTTAAAACCGCAGGGATAAAACCCGCGCCGATGCCCTGGATTTTGTGGGGACCGGGCCGCCCGCCGGAAATTACCGGGCTGTTGATGGGCTCCACGGCGATCGCCTGAAGTTCTGGCTTGCGATCCTTCAACACCTCAGCGGTTCCGGTAATCGTGCCGCCAGTGCCAACACCGGCAATTAGGATATCGACATTGCCATCGGTATCGTCCCAAATCTCCGTCGCCGTTGTTTGACGGTGCACATCCGGATTCGCCCCATTGCGAAACTGTTGCAGCATAAATGCATCGGGCAGCTCATCAACGATCGCCTGAGCCCGACGAATGCAGCCGCCCATCCCCTCAATACCCGACGTCAGCTCCAGCTTGGCACCGTAGGCTCGCAGCATCGCCCGCCGTTCCGCGCTCATGGTTTCCGGCATCGTCAGAATCAGCTCGTAGCCCTTCGCAGCGGCAACCATCGCCAAGGCAATTCCCGTGTTTCCCGACGTGGGCTCCACCAACACCGTCTTGCCCGGCGTAATCAACCCCTCCGCCTCCGCCATCTGAATCATATTGCAGCCAATGCGGTCCTTAACCGAGGCTGACGGGTTCATACTTTCTAGCTTCAAGACAATATCGGCAACGCACTCTTCTGCTTCGGGAATGGCATTCAGGCGCAGCAGAGGCGTTCTGCCAATGAGGTCGGTGATATTATCAGCAATTTTCATGGGAAATTTTAAAGGTTTTAGCGGCAGCTCTCTCTATTATGGTGCCAACGCCAACGCCCATTTCCCTTACTGCCTCTTCTCCATGCAGCTCTCCACGGTTCCTTCCTGCCGGGGCAGTTTTAAAGAATCATCCTAAAATTCTGAACCGTCTTACAAGTCGCCCTAAATCATCAAACTGAGCTTTAGCCAAACCTGGGGGAGAACTAGGGTACAGCCCATAATCAAGCCGGCGATCGCCGAGAGGAAAACAGCCCCCGCAGCGCAGTCCTTAGCAATCTTTGCCAGCTCATGGTAAGTCTTGCCCACCGTCAAATCCACCACCGCTTCCAGGGCAGTATTCACCAGTTCCAAGGACATCACTAGGGCCACCAGCAGCAACACTAGAGAAAATTCCACCACCGAAGCGCCAGTCCAGGCGAGCATGGAAAACCCTAAGGTGCCCAGAAAAACTTGAATGCGAAAATTGCGCTGCGTTTGAAAGGCATATTGAATGCCAGCGGCTGCGTAACGACAACTGCTGAGGAGATCTGGGGCAATTTTTAGGGAGTCAGACCGATGTTTTGATGACGCAGCCATCGACTTCAGCGCCTTCGTTTTCTTGGATTTTGGGAAGAGGGACGACGGGGCAGCTTTTTGAGAGTTATTCATGAAATTTGGTGGCTGAAGGCACCATTAATAGCG
>JBCCTE010000549.1:0-2332 GCA_039198915.1 Cyanobacteria bacterium P01_D01_bin.73
ATTGAGTGAACGTCACGAAAGACAGGGGCTGGATAAGCGATCGCTCAAATCCCTGAAAATCTTCCCCGACAAAAGCCTGGCAAAGTTGACGCACCCGATCCGGTCGAAAATTAAAACAAACAACTCCGTCATTCGCTTCAATCGCCCCCGATGCAATGCGCGTGGGGATCACAAATTCGTCCGTTGTACCGTCGGCATAAAACGCTTCCATCACCTCCCGAGGCGATCGGCCGTCTCCGGGGCTGGGATCAACCATCACCCGATAGGCCGGCTCCACTCGACCCCATCGCTGATCCCGATCCATTGCAAAATAACGACCTGAAATAGTCACGATACGCCCCAGTCCCGCTTCATCACATAGGAACTGTAGCTTCTCTAAATAGGCGATCGCGCTAGTGGGCTTAGTATCACGACCATCGGTAATGGCATGGATGCAAACATCTTCAATGCCCTGCTGCTTCGCCAGGGTCAGCAACCCTTTCACATGATTCAAGTGGGAATGGACCCCGCCATCGGAGCACAGTCCGACCAGGTGTAGCTTGCTACCGGCTTTTGTCACAGACTCACAACATTTCACCAACGCTGGATTGCCGAGGATGGACCCATCCTCAACTGCATCTGAAATCCGCACCAGCTCCTGGGGAACCACCCGCCCCGCACCAATATTCAAATGCCCGACTTCCGAATTTCCCATCTGACCATCCGGTAAGCCAACCGCCTTGCCAGAAGCCCGAATCAGCGTGTGGGGATAGACCTCCCAGAGACTATCAATCACGGGCGTGTTGGCGGCGGAGATCGCGTTGCCATCAGACTGTTCGCTATAGCCCCAGCCATCCAAGATCGCCAGAACTACCGGGGAAACGGGGATCTCTGCCATATCAGGTCGCTTTTTCATGATCTTTTAAGGTTCCCGAAATCATAGCATCGGGATCGTGCGTCAAGTGGATTAACTCGAAGAAAAGCGTGGGATCGCGTCCAGCTATGGCTTTGCCGCCTTTTTTGCCTTCTGCTTGTCCCGTTGTTTCGCCCGTTTACGTGCGGCTTTCGCTGCTTTTTCTGCCTCTAGGGCAGTCTGGGCGGCACGACGCTCTTGTTCTGCAATTTTGTCTTGGTAATACTGGTAATCGCCCCGATAGAGGTGCAATTCACCATCCTTTAGCTCAACAACTTTGTTGGCAATACGGGAAATAAAGAATCGATCGTGGGAAACCACTAGAACCGTGCCGTCGTAGTTCCGGAGGGCGTCCTCCAGCATTTCTTTCGCGGGGATATCTAGGTGGTTTGTGGGCTCGTCTAGAATGAGTAGGTTGGCGGGGCAGACCATCATTTTGGCAAGGGCCAAGCGGGCTTTTTCGCCGCCACTCAGGGAGCCGACGGTTTTGAAGACGGTTTCACCGCTGAAGAGGAAGCGCCCCAGGAGAGCCCTAACGTCTCCATGGTCCCAGTCTGGAACCTCATCCTGAATTGTGTCAATAACCGTTTTGGTTAAATCCATGGCTTCCGCCTGATTTTGGGCGAAATAACTGGGTAAAACCCCATGCTTACCAATTTCTGCACGCCCTTCATCGGGAGTTTCGATCCCCGCAATCATTTGTAATAGGGTGGATTTGCCGCAGCCGTTGGGTCCTAGAAAGACGATGCGATCGCCCCGTTCCACCAATAGCTCTGCGCCCAAGAATAGGATTTTATCCCCGTAGGTGTGGGTCAGGTCCTCAATGTGAACCACTTCTCGTCCACTGCGGGGAGCAGGGGGGAATTGGAATTGGAGCGATCGCGTGGAGGCGGTGGGGGCGTCAATGCGCTCAATTTTTTCGAGCTGCTTTTCCCGGCTTTTGGCTTGGGTGCTTCGGGTGGCGCTGGCGCGGAAGCGTTCCACAAACGCCTGCTGTTTATCGATTTCCTTTTGTTGCCGTTCGTAGGCGCTCATCTGGGCGGTCGCCTGCTCTTCCTTTTGCAATAGGTAGCTGGAGTAGTTACCCAGGTATTCCGTTGCGATCCCCCGCTCGGTTTCAACGATTTTGGTGCAGAGCTTATCCAGGAATTGGCGATCGTGGGACACAATCACCATGGGCGTTGCCAATCCTTTCAAATAGCTTTCTAGCCACTCAATGGTTTCCAGGTCCAGGTGGTTGGTGGGCTCGTCCAGCAGTAAAACATCCGGCTCCTGGAGCAGAATTTTGCCGAGCCCCATCCGCATTTGCCAGCCGCCGCTGAAGGCCCGCACCAGGCGATCGCCATCGTCTATCTCAAATCCCAACTCCGCCAGGATCTTTTCAATGCGGGCTTCTAGGGCATACCCATCCTCCGCTTCAAATCGCCGCTGAAGTTTATC
>JBCCTE010000550.1:0-2291 GCA_039198915.1 Cyanobacteria bacterium P01_D01_bin.73
CTGCAATGATTTCCCCAAGCTATTAAGTTCCATTGAGGATGGCACTAACAGGGTACAAAGTATCGTCAAATCCCTACGGAATTTCTCCCGCTTAGATGAGTCTGAGTCGAAGCATGTTGATATTCATGAAGGCATCGAAAATACGCTCGTTATCCTTAGAAGTAAGCTCAAAGGCAACAGCAAATCTCATGTTGTTGAAGTTGTCAAAGACTACGGGGATGTTCCTCCCGTCGAATGTTATCCAGCGCAGCTCAACCAGGTCATTCTTAACCTTATCGACAACGCGATTCATGCGCTTTCTCAGCTACGTTATTGTGAGCCGAGTCAGGCGGGACCGGTGAACAGTGATGGTGGCGAGGAGACAGACTCGCGTCCTGTAATTGTTATCAGCACAGGAGTAGATGGGGTTTTACCGGCGAAAAACGGGTATGCTGAAAGGACGCCATGCTGCTGGATTCGAGTGCGTGACAATGGAGCGGGCATTCCAGAAGCGGTGCGCGATCGCATTTTTGACCCTTTCTTTACAACGAAACCGGTTGGACAAGGCACCGGGCTCGGGCTTTCAATTAGCTACAAAATCATCACCGAAACCCACGGGGGAAGCTTGACTTGTAACTCCGTTGTGGGTGAAGGCACAGAATTTACGATTCGCATCCCCACCACGCAGAAGGTCGAGGAAGGAACATCGACGAAAGCACCGCACGCTGAAGTCGGCACGGTAAAAGCATTGGGGTAAAATTTGAAGACGTTAAGTTTTGTTTTGCCGTAAGTAGAGTTCGCCGTGCCGACTTTAGGTGTCAATATCGATCATGTGGCGACCATTCGCCAAGCCCGCCGTACCGTTGAGCCCGATCCAGTGGGGGCAGCTGTCCTTGCTGAGCTGGCAGGAGCTGACGGCATTACGGTACACCTGCGGGAAGACCGTCGTCATATCCAGGATCGCGACGTTTATCTGCTGCGGGAAACGGTGCGTACCCATTTGAATCTAGAAATGGCGGCGACGGATGAAATGGTGGCGATCGCCCTAGATATCAAGCCAGACTATGTCACCTTGGTGCCGGAAAAGCGGGAAGAGGTCACCACCGAAGGGGGCTTGGAAATTGCAGCGGTGTTGCCTCGCATGACCGATGTGGTCACCAAGCTGCAAGGGGCAAATATCCCGGTGAGCTTGTTTATTGATGCGGACCCAGCGCAGATTGAAGCCTCGGCGAAGTGTGGCGCTAAGTTTATTGAGTTGCACACCGGCACCTACGCAGAAGCTAAAAGCGAGGAGGCGCAGGCGAAGGAGTTAGCCGTGCTGGCAGACGGATGTGAACGGGCGATCGCGGCAGGGCTGCGGGTCAACGCTGGGCACGGGCTAACCTACTGGAACACCCTACCGGTAGCGCAACTGCCGGGAATGGAAGAGCTAAATATTGGGCATACGATTATTAGCCGCGCCGTATTGGTCGGTATTGAGCGGGCGGTGCGGGAAATGAAGGAAATTATCAATCAGGTGTAGCTCCCAGCTTGATAACGGTAAAATTTGTTGCTCCATCGGCGATGCAGGGCGCGTGCCAGCGCACCAACCGAGCTGTTAAAAACCATCAAAACCCTTTAGCGAAAAACGCTTATTCAGTTCCATGACGACCTACTACTTCAGCATTGCCAGCAAAAAGTTTTTAGTGGAAGAAGAGCCCTTTGATGAGGTCATTAGCGAGCGCATTCGCAACTATAACGAACAAGAAAAAGAGATTGATTTTTGGTTCGTCCTGGAGCCTGCGTTTTTAGAAGCGCCAGAGATGGCGGAGGTCAAGGCCAAGGTTCCCCAGCCCGCCGCCGCCATTATTTCCACCAACAAGACGTTTATCACTTGGACGAAACTGCGGCTAGAGTACGTATTAACGGGGGAGTTTGAAGCTCCATCGGATTCGATTCCTGATCCCATTGCGTCCCTAGCAGCGGCATCGTAGCTTTCTCAATAAATTGGAGGCCGTTTCTATGGCTTTTCCACGATTCCTCAACGCCCGCCTTTTAGTAGGAAGTCTAATAATGGGTACGGCGATACACGTCGTCGCCAGTACGGCGATCGCCCCCGTTGCCCAGGCGTTGAAACCCTGCGAACCACCGGCAGCGGGGCGTTACCTACTAATGGTGCGGGGAGATTCTCCTGATGTGGAGGTGGCGCTGTACGAGGAGTTGCCGGAGTCGGTGGAAGTGACCCTATGTGATTACCAAGGAGAAACGGTGCTGCGCCTGAGCGGGTTTCCATCCCAGGCGATCGCCGAAGCTTGGCAAGCTTATATCAGCGA
>JBCCTE010000551.1:0-2274 GCA_039198915.1 Cyanobacteria bacterium P01_D01_bin.73
ATTGCCCCGCGTATCTAGCGGCGGAGAAAACACGCCAATGCCCAGCTTCTCCGGTGCCAGCGCCGTAATACCGCCCCCAACACCGCTTTTCGCCGGCAGCCCCACTCTGCAAGCCCAGGACCCTGAATGGTTGTACATACCGCAGGTAAACATCACGCTCACCACATCCTGCACATACCGCTCATCCAACGCCCGCTCCCCCGTCACCGGATTAACGCCCCCATTCGCCAACGTCGCCGCCATCATCGCCAAATCCCGCGCCGTCACCATCACCGCACACTGCTGAAAATACAAATCCAGCGTTTCCTCAATCCGCTCAGTCACCATGCCAAAATTAAGCATCAAATAGGCGATCGCCCGATTACGATGTCCCGTAGTTCGCTCCGACAAAAACACCGGCATATTGACATCATGATCGTGCCCCGTATAACGCTTAAACATCGCCAAGATTCGCTTTAAACGTTCTGTTGGATTTTCCCCTTTAATAAGGTCCGTTATGGCGATCGCCCCCGTATTCACCATGGGATTATAGGGTCGGTTTGTGGACTGATCCAACATAATTGAATTAAACGCTTCCCCAGTGGGTTCAACGCTAACTTTGCACTGCACATAATCCCGCCCATAATCTTCCAAAGCTAGACCATAAACAAAAGCCTTAGAAATGGATTGAATGGTGAATAATTGAGCACAATCACCTACCTCGAAATATCTGCCGTCCACGGTAGCAATACTAATACCAAACCAGTGGGGATTTGCTAATGCCAATTCGGGAATATAGCCAGGAACGCTGCCTTCGGCAACCTTCCCATAGCGCTGGTGTAGCGACTCCAAGTAGTTATCAAACTGAGTTTTTGCAGAAGAAGATGCGTTCCTAACGCCATTTTTTAGGGGAAGTTCAGCTTCGAAGTGTGACTCTGATGATTGCTGCGTCATGGTAAGAACCGGTTTAGGAAAGTATCGATTCTGATCGAGATATAAATGCGAGGTTGATCCTTGCAAATGCCTTTTATAGTAGGGGTCTAGTTAGGAAGTTAGTGTTATTGAAGAAGTTGGTGAAATTATGAAAATTATCGAGTCAGTAAGAGAAACAACTCAATATCTTTTGGAAGCAACGGCACGGCTCTTTTCCCCTAGTGATGATAACTATCCTGCCACCGGAATGCAGCCATTTTCCGACGATCCAAGGCATGGATCCCAGTGGGATGATTAAGGCTTTATTAGCTTAAACTAAATCCCTTTTGAGCCTTCTTTCATTTTGATTTTCCAGTGATAGTTTCAGCGACTATTGCTGTTAAGGAAGTTCACAGGCGAATTGTTACCTTGATGATTTGCCTGGGTGATCGCCTACAGTCCATAATCCATTCCTCATAAACTTAAAGCCGAGATCAACCGATCTAGCGGCTTTTTTATTGCCCTACCGTAGAGACGCGCCGCAGGAACCTCAAAGGAAGCTCCAGTCGTAACGGGAAATGCACACGCCGCAGATACAATAGCGCAAACGATAACAATCAAGAAGCTGGGCAGTAATTGATTACAGGAATCAACTCATTAAAGAAGCGATCGCCCTTTCTCCGCGCCAATCTCAACCCATCCTCTGGCTATGCCGACAACGTTCAACCTTTCACCCTTAATTCGCATCACTTTACTCAGCCTCTACACAACCTTGATTGTCCCTATTCCGTTCCTTGCGGATGCCACTGACGCTCCGGTGCCATCAAGCTGGTTATGGGTTGGCTTTGTTGTCGGCGGAATTTTCCTATACGGTGCCTTGAGTGAAAAAGTATTGCTCAACGATGAAGGAATTCAAGTTACCTATCCGCAATGGTTTCGACTAATTGCTCGTAAGGGATGGTCGTTGAAATGGTCAGAAATTGCCGATCTAAAAATGCGCACCACCGGGCAAGGCGGCTTGGTTTACTACTTCGTTACACCGGAACGCGATCGCGCCTACCTGTTGCCAATGCGAGTTGCAGGCTTTGCAAAAATGGTCGGCATTGTGGAGGAAAAAACCAGCATTGATACCAGTGATGTTCGCCCACTGTCACAGCCCTGGATGTATCTAATTTTGCTTGGCATCACTGCTCTGCTGGGATTAGTCGATATTTGGACAATTACAACCGCAGTAGCAATGCAGTGACCTTTTCCTTAGAACCAAGGGTTTCAGTTACCGGCGTTTTTCTTTGAAAGAAAGCGTCTGAATTTCTTAATTGATGACACAAATTGGCAACGTGCTCCAGAAACCTCGTCTCCATCCGTACTTTTCAATCCTTTGTG
>JBCCTE010000552.1:0-2239 GCA_039198915.1 Cyanobacteria bacterium P01_D01_bin.73
AAAAACGATAGATCGTAGGACGATCCTAGCCTTTTTGCAATGGCAGTTAAGCGTTCCGCAGCTCAGCTCCGTGCTGACCTTAAATACAATCAAACGGACGCCCGTAAGGATAGTAGGGCTCGGTATATCCAGACGCAGGAAGGTCTGGAGAGGAAGCGTGCTTATGACCGCGAGTGGCGACGAAAGCAGAGGGCGGCAAAGGAAGGGGGGCTGAGTGGTCCTGGATTTCAGGAATTGCGATCGCATCTAAAGGTTTTTCGGGCGCTGGGCTGGATTGCGCCTAATGTGTCGTTGCAGCAAAAAAAGCCCGAGTTGTTGAAGGTATGGGAGGGGGCGATCGCACGAATTGCCCGGATTGAGTTTCACTTCTGAGGGTTGCAAACCTTTGCCCCTACTTTCAAAAAGATGGTCGCCTTAGTGTTAAGTCGTTGAGGCGATTTTTTATTGTGCAATGTCAGCCACTGTTCTAGATCCGGTCGAAATTTCCAGTGTTGGTCCTGCTGTTGACAGTCGGGGAAAGCCTTGGAATATCACGGCGGAAATGCTGCAACAGATAGCTGAAACGTACGACCCAACAATCCACGAAGCGCCAATCCTCGTAAATCACGATAAAGCGGCTGAAAACAAGGGGCTAACTAAAGCCCTTAAATTCGACGGGCATTCGCTAATGGCTTATCCCCATCGAATGGATTCAGAGTTTGCGGACAAGGTGAATGAAGGGCGATGGCCAAAGCTGTCGGCAGGATTTTACGGTCCAGATGCGCCCGAGAATCCCCATAAGGGGAAGTGGGCGTTGCAGGAATTTTCTGTGGTGCAAATTCCCGGCAAGAAAGGGCTCGCCTCCCCTCGATTTTCTGAGCCGGAACAGGGCGTTCACTATTTCATATTTGGAGAACCCATGTCCAAATCGAACTCAGACGGTGATAGCACGGCACCCGCGCCGGATGCGCCACCTGAGAATGCAGTCGCTCCCCCGCCTGTCGAAGATCAGGCGAGTGCGGGCGATGATCTATCAGCGCGGGAAAAGGCGTTGGCGGATCGCGAGGCGGCGCTTAAGCAGCGGGAATCCCAAGCCTCGGCGCGGGAGAGCGCATTAGCCGATCAAGAGGCGGCGGCGGCGGAAGCTGAGCTAGCTGCCTTTTGCGAAGGGCAGGTTGGAGAGGGGTTCGCTCCGTTCCTAGTGCCCCACGTGAAGACGATCGCCAAAGTGCTTCGTAGTCATCCTGGGTCGGTGACCTTTGGTGAGGGTGACGACGCCCAAGACAAAGATCCGATTGAGGTGCTGAAAGAGTTTGTGCGATCAGTACGCCTTGAGGGTGTTCGCTTTGGTGAAGGCGAGATTGCTGGTGGCGATGATGCTCCGAAGGCGCGATCGCCAAAGGCGGTTGCTGCGAAGGCTAGCAAAATCCAGTCGGACGCCAAGGCGGCTGGTGAAGACATTACAGACACGGAAGCGGTCCGGCGGGCCGGGGGTAACTAGATGGTCTCCAATCACGAACTTGTTAAGGCGTTTGCCGCTAGCGGTGTCGTCCCAGAACAGACGCTGGTTAAGGCGGGTGCTGAAGACGATTTTGTTGTCCCTGCCACGGCAGACACAGATATTGTCCTTGGCGTCGCCGGGGACCTGGACGTGACTGATGACACGTGCGATGTGGTTTTGTCTGGCATTGCTCGGGTCGTGGCTGGTGGTGCAATTTCTTTTGGCGCTCAAGTGACCGCCGGTGCTGGTGGCAAGGCCGTCGCCGCATCTGCGGGCAATAGAATCGCCGGAATTGCAATGGAGTCAGCTACTGCTGATGGGGATGTCATTTCCATCCAGATCATTGTTGGTGGGATTACCGCCTAGGAACTACAGCCTAGGAGGGCTGATTTATGGCAATTAAACGAGAGGCGCCGTTTCCCGTAAGCGATCGCCTTACCGCGATTCTTTTGATGCGCAAAAACCCGACGGGTATCGCTGGGCAGCTTGCGCCTATCACGCCTTTGCCGTCGAGCGAGTATCGATGGAGTCGCTACGATCTTGACGAAAATTTCACTTTGCCTAAAACCTTGGTGGGGCGTAGCAGCCGCCCTTGGGAGGTAAACACTGAAGTTACTGAAGAGTCTGGGCACACCAAGGATTACGGCTTGGATTACTTTGTCCCACAGCGTGATTTGGATCGACAGTCTGAATCTTACGATCCATTAGGTCACGGCACTGAGTACCTGGGCAATCTGATGGACCTGCACTGGGAAAAGA
>JBCCTE010000553.1:0-2231 GCA_039198915.1 Cyanobacteria bacterium P01_D01_bin.73
AAACAAGCGCACCCGCTAATATGACACAAGCCGTGAATTCAGAAGCTAAATGTGAAACCCAACTGAATTCTAAAGGAATTTTGCCGTTAATTAAAGTCACGCTCAGAGGGAAGGAAAGACTAGTACAAACATGTGCACTTTGTGAGCCCATGCCCTTCTCCACCGGTCTCCACACCTACTTTACGGTCAAGGATAAGGACAAGTTGCGGCTGGATATTCCTTCGGCGGCATACACAGAGAAAAGCGGTCCCACCCATGCCTTTGACGGAACACTGGACTATGGGCAGGATGAAATTGATATTGCCTTCGATGCCCTACAGCGTACTGATGCGGTGATTGATGATTTGGGGGCGCGATCGCGAATCAAAACTGACTTCGACGACGCCTACAGCACCCTGGTTTTCTGGACCATCAAAGGCAAGGACTATTACTGCCTAGAACCCTGGTCCGCGGGGCGTAATGCTATGAATACCCGCCGGAATCTAACGATCCTGGAACCGCAAGCTACGCAAACTTTTCGAATCACCCTAAGCTTATCTAGCTTGAACGGTCGGGGCTGATTTTCCTGCATCGAACTCAGCTTGAAGCAAGTCAGCATCGCCTTTGGACGCTGACTTATTTCAACCTTGATTCTGATTAAGAACTACTGGGGTAGTAATCCAAGGATTTTATCTACGAAGCCCTGATGATCGACGACGGGCTTGGAAATGTAGTCGTCGGCTCCACTTTGGGCTAGTAAGTTTTCGCGATCGCCCTCCATAGCGTGGGCGGTTACCAAGATGATCGGCAAGCTGGCGGTTTTCTCGTCCGCCTTCAGCATCTGGGTGATTTTGATGCCGTCTACCGACTCACCCTGATAGGTGCTGTTAGCAAGGGAAACGTCCATTAGGATCGCATCTGCCTCACCAGCGCGGGCAATGTTTACAACTTCTTCGACATCTTCGGTGTGCTTAACGTTTAAACCACCGCGCTTGGTCAATATCTTCGAAAAGACCCGCGCATTGATCAGGTCATCTTCGACAATTAGAACGGTTTTCATCTAGGCAAAGCGACAAACGCGAGGCTAACTACTTGTTATGCTATGCCTCATCCCCCCGTAATTGCAACCTCAAAATCCTCCCCCGAGCCCATGCCCGAACAACTCAACCTTATGGACGCCGGTCAGGTGATTCCCACCTCCCTCCATTCGGAGATGCAGCAGTCGTACTTGGAATACGCCATGAGTACGATTGTGGGTCGGGCGTTGCCGGATGTGCGCGACGGACTAAAACCGGTGCACCGGCGAATTTTGTATGCCATGCACGAGCTGGGATTAACGCCGGACCGCCCCTACCGGAAGTGTGCCCGCGTGGTGGGGGATGTGCTGGGTAAATACCATCCCCACGGAGACAAGGCGGTGTATGACGCCCTGGTGCGGATGGTGCAGGATTTTGCTAGCCGTTATCCCCTGTTGCAGGGACACGGGAATTTTGGGTCCATCGACAACGACCCAGCGGCGGCGATGCGGTATACGGAAACGCGGCTGGCTCCCATTGCCCACGAGGCGGTGCTGGAGCAAATTGGGGAAGCCACCGTTGATTTTGTGGATAACTTTGATAGCTCCCAGCAGGAGCCGTCGGTGCTGCCGTCCCAGCTGCCGTTTTTGTTGCTAAATGGCTGCTCGGGAATTGCGGTGGGCATGGCCACCAATATTCCTCCCCACAATTTGGAAGAGATTGTGGATGGGTTGATTGCCATGATCGATCGCCCCAATTTGACCGACGAGGCGCTGATGAAGCTGGTGCCGGGGCCGGATTTCCCCACCGGGGCGCATATTATCGGCAACCAGGGCATTGAGGACGCTTACCGCAAGGGACGGGGCAGCGTGATTATGCGCGGGGTGAGCCATGTGGAGGAAATTCCTGGCAGTCGGGGGCGGCGTAAGCGGCAGGCAATCATCATTACAGAGCTGCCTTACCAGGTAAATAAGGCGGGGTGGCTGGAGAAGGTGGCCACTCGGGTCAACCACGGCAAAATTGACGGCATTAGCGACCTGCGGGACGAGAGCGATCGCGACGGGGTGCGGGTGGTTATTGAGCTAAAGCGCGAGACCGATCCCAACGAGGTTCTGGCGAAGCTTTACAAACAAACGGAACTGCAAAGCACTTTTGGCACCATTTTGTTGGCGCTGGTGAACGGGCAGCCCCGGCAGCTAAGCCTTCGGGAGGCACTTCAGGAATTTCTGACATTTC
>JBCCTE010000554.1:0-2188 GCA_039198915.1 Cyanobacteria bacterium P01_D01_bin.73
AAGAAGTTGATAATCAGGTGCGGAAAAACCTGGGGCGGGTGCTGGCGGCGTTTCGAGCGGAGAAAGTGGGCGCTCACCACTTCGCTGGAGTTTCTGGCTATGGGCACGACGATATGGGGCGGGAAGTCCTGGACCGGGTGTATGCGAGGGTAATGGGATCGGAGGCGGCGATCGCCCGAGTGCAGTTTGTATCGGGCACCCATGCAATCTCTTGCGCCCTATTTGGCATCCTACGCCCTGGCGATGAGCTGCTGTCGGTGGTGGGATCCCCCTACGACACCCTGGAAGAAGTAATTGGCACCCGCGGCAAGGGGCAGGGATCTCTAGCGGAATTTGGCGTGACCTACCGTGAAGTGGCACTAACGGCAGAGGGACGCATTGATTGGGACGCGTTGGCAACGGCGATTAAGCCCGAGACTCGCATGGTGACTATTCAGCGATCGTGCGGCTACGACTGGCGACCCAGCCTATCCCTGGCGGATATCGAGCGTATCGTCGCCACGGTCAAGGCGCAGAACCCTGACGTGGTGTGTTTTGTGCACAACTGCTATGGAGAATTTGTGGGCGATCGCGAACCCACGGCAGTTGGCGCAGACCTGATGGCGGGCTCCCTAATTAAAAACCCCGGCGGCACCATTGTTACGGCGGGCGGCTACATTGCCGGACGGGCGGATTTGGTAGAACAGGCAGCGTGCCGATTAACCGCGCCGGGAATCGGCTCTGCTGGCGGGGCAGCCTTTGATCAGCATCGGCTGCTATTCCAAGGACTATTCCTTGCGCCCCAAATGGTGGGCGAGGCGATGAAGTGCAATTATCTGGCAGCGCGTCTATTTGCCGACTTGGGCTACCCCGTTAATCCTGGTCCCGACGATCCCCGCTGCGACATTATCCAGGCGATTAAATTTGGCACCCCCGAAAAAATCATTAAATTCTGCCGCGCCATCCAGCAGCGATCGCCCATCGACTCCTACGTCGACCCCATCCCCGACGTGATGCCTGGCTACGAAAGCAAAGTTGTGATGGCTGGCGGCACCTTTATTGAAGGCAGCACTTTAGAGCTTTCCGCTGATGGTCCGCTGCGGGAACCCTACATCGCCTACTTCCAAGGCGGTACCCACTGGACTCACGGGGCGATCGCCTTAGAAGCCGCCCTAGAAGCCCTCCTTGAGTAGCCCGAACCTTTACCGAACCTTGGGCAAAAATCCAACACCCACCCAATTCCACTACAATTGAAGCGAGATTCATTAAAACGCTTCAAACTCGTGATATGGCTCAAGCAACTCAGGCAACCGAAACCAAGCCAAAGCAGGGGATTCAGCTAACTGACTCCGCTCGCACCCATATCTTGCAATTGCGGGAAGGGCAAGGCGGCGACCTGTGTTTACGGGTGGGCGTGCGCGGCGGCGGCTGCTCCGGCATGTCCTACACCATGGATTTTGAGGACGCGTCCAACATCCGCGACGACGACGAAGTCTTTGACTACGGCGAATTCAAAGTCGTCTGCGATCCAAAAAGTTTTCTGTATCTTTACGGTCTAGTGCTGGACTTTAGCAGCGCCCTAATCGGCGGCGGATTCCAATTCACAAATCCCAACGCCGACCAAACCTGCGGCTGTGGCAAGTCCTTCTCCGCTTAAGGCTGCCAACTAGAAACGTAATTGCCACGTAATCAACATAATCATCAACTGATGTCCCTCAATCGACGGCGCTTTCTGTCGGCTGGGGGGCAGTTTCTATTGGGCTTAACTCTGGCAAGCTGCGCTCCAGGGCCAGACTCAAACCTCGAACCGCAAATAACGCTAACCATTTCCGCCGCTGCCAGCCTTCAAACGCTGTTCCAAACTCTCCAGCCAGCGTTTCAAGCTCAGTTCCCTAAGGTCACGCTGCTATTTAACTTCGCGTCCTCTGGCGCACTGCAACGACAGATCGAACAGGGAGCCCGGGTGGATGTGTTTATCCCCGCATCGTCGCGGCACATGGACGATTTGGAACAGCAGGGGCTGATTTTGGCGGGGACTCGGCGATCGCTCTTCCAAAATCGCATGGCGCTGGTAACCGCAAAGCATATCGATTTCGTGAAAAGCTTTGCCGATTTGCTTGGTAACTCTGTCGAGACGGTGGCGATCGGTCAGCCAGAAAGCGTCCCAGTTGGTCAGTATGCTCAGGAGATTTTGCGGTCTTTGGAGCTG
>JBCCTE010000555.1:0-2172 GCA_039198915.1 Cyanobacteria bacterium P01_D01_bin.73
CGTGGCGCTTCCTTTCTCGCCTTTTGAGCTTCCCGCAGCGCCGTCAATTCCTCAGCGCTGGTATAGCACCGATAGGCCAACCCCTCATCCAACAGCTTTTGAATCGCCGACCGATACAAATCCAACCGTTCGGACTGGTAATAGGGACCCTCATCCCATTCCATCCCCAGCCATTTCAGCCCCTCGAAAATATTATCGGTATACTCCTGACGCGATCGCTCCTGGTCGGTGTCCTCGATGCGCAAAATAAACGTGCCCTGATGATGGCGCGCGAATAACCAATTGAACACAGCGGTACGGGCCGTGCCAATGTGCAAATTTCCGGTGGGGCTAGGAGCCAAACGTACACGAACAGACACAGCGTTAGATCCTAAAAATGAGCGATGGATAGCAAATAATCGTTCCCGGCGATCGCCCCTAAGGGCGCACCGATGGAAGTCCTGATTGTAGCGGTTAGGTGACCCGCTCCAAGGGAGAAGCAACTCCGGATATCCAGCCGAGCAGTCAACTGAGTAGTTATGCTTAATCGCCGTCCCGCCGCCGCCCCACAGCCGCCACATAATGGTGTCAGTCGTTACAATCAATGTTACAGACCTTCAAGTTTTTTCAGGGTCTTGCCCCCAATGACGCGATAATCTGACTACTTCAAAGCGTGCCCTCTTGCGAAAATTTTGAGATTAGAAATTTTGGGATTGGGTAACGCGCTTTAGGCCACGTTTTAGATAACCACCGGACTGTTTAAATATGAGCAGCAATCTAGCCGCCAAACTCCGTGAAGGCACCCAAGAAGTGCACACCATGGCCGAGAACATGGGCTTCATCAAGTGCTTCCTAAAGGGAGTGGTTGAGAAAAAGTCCTACCGTAAGTTGGTCAGCAACTTCTACTACATCTACTCCGCCATGGAAGAGGAGATGGACCGGCACAAGGACCATCCCGTGGTGTCTAAGATTTATTTCCCCGAGCTACACCGCAAGGAGAGCTTGGAGAAGGATATGGCCTACTACTTCGGTGCCAACTGGCAAGAAACCACCCAGCCGTCCCCTGCCGCCACTGAGTACATTGCGCGGATCCGGGAAATCGGCAACAACAGCCCTGAGCTATTGGTTTCTCACTCCTACACCCGCTATATCGGTGACCTATCCGGCGGTCAGATTCTAAAGAAGATCACCGTTAACGCCATGGGCTTAGCGGAAGGCGAAGGCACCGCTTTCTACGAATTTGAGACCATCACCGACGAGAAAGCCTTCAAGGATAACTACCGTGCCTCCTTGGATAGCGCCCCCGTTGACGATGGGTTGGCTGAGGCGATCGTCCAGGAAGCCAAAGATGCTTTCGGCATGAACATGGAACTCTTCGAGGAGCTGGAAGGCAACCTCGTGAAAGCTATTGGACAGATGTTGTTCAACAGCTTGACCCGCCGTCGGGCTCGGGGCAGCACCGAAGGCGCGATCGCCGGCTAAGGTCGGTCCCCAACCGTCTAAATACCTCAAACAGCGCCAGTGATGGGATTATCACCGGCGCTGTTGCTTTTTTTGCAGCTTGAGGACTGCGCCTTGAGGGCGATATCGCGTTGAACACCGCGATCGTGCCAGCAGACATCTAGCGGATGCGACGGGCTTTAGTCTGCCCCGATCGCGCTTGTCCTGACCGACCTTGGGTACCCGTGCGAGTCGACGTTCTCCCCCGCGACTGAGTGGTGCCCTGGGAATTATTCGCATTGGTCGTCGGTTCAGCAGGCTGCCGTCTGACATTCTTCTCAGGAATAATCCGCCGAGCAGCGGTAACATCCTTCATCTTGCTACGCATGGTAACGTTCATCCCTTCCTGGGACTGGCTCATCACCAACAGCGGCGTGGGCTTCGCTTTTTGATCCCAACTAATGGTGGCAATCCGTCCCTGTAACGTCGGCTGCCAACGGTCTTCCATATCATCAGAGCTGAGGTAATGCTCCAGACACTTGATCAGTTCTTCAATGGTTTTTGACGTGGGCTGGGTGGGCAGTTTCATCAGACAAATTTGAATGCGGAAGAGGACCCGTTTTTTCCGCTTATTCCCGTCGTTGGTCTGATATTCCACATCGAACGTATGATCCACCTTACGGTTGGTGCCCGCGTTCCCCTGCTGGACAGCCCCGGCAGTTTTCTGGGTGGGTCGCAATGCCAGGGACACCA
>JBCCTE010000556.1:0-2126 GCA_039198915.1 Cyanobacteria bacterium P01_D01_bin.73
GTTCAGGGGCTACAGCCAAACGAGGCAAGGAGTTCGGCCACCCTATCCACCATGCTGTCGGTGGAGAATGGTGAATCTTTGCTGGTGCAGAGGCTGCCCCTGGTTAACCAGCGGGGGATGAACTGGCAGTTGGTGGTGATTGCACCGGAGGCGGATTTTCGCCAGGGTCTGAGTGAAGCCAATCGCGATACGGTGCTGCTGACTTTGGGGGCGATCGCTTTGGCATTAGTCACCAGCGCCTGGCTAGCCAAACGATTAGCTCGCCCGATTCAGCAGGTTAGCGAAGCTGCAGAGGCGATCGCCAGCGGTAACCTGAACGTTGAAGTCGCCCCCAGTAAAGTGGCGGAAGCGAACACCCTGACCCGCGCCTTCAACCGAATGGCGGTTCAGCTAGTCCACTCCTTCAAGGCGTGGGAGGAAGCTAACCAGCACCTGGAGGCAATGGTAGAGGGACGAACCGCAGCAGTGCGCCAGTCCGAAGAGAAATTCGCCAAAATGTTTCGCTCCAGCCCCAACCCCATCGTCATCAGCACCTTTGAGGACGGGCGCATCCTCGACGCCAACGACTGCTTCTTCGAAATTTTGCAGTATCACCCCCAGGACGTGGTGGGAGAAACGGCAGAGGATTTAAAACTTTGGCTGCACTGGTCCCAGCGAGAGGCGATCGCCGAGGATCTGCGTAAGTATGGCGCCGTACGTAGCCGAGAAATCGTCTTTCGCAGCCGCTGGGGCGGGCACCATATTCTTCTGATCTCCGCCGAGCTAGCCACCCTAGACAACCAGCTCTGTATCCTTTGGGCGGGCAACGACATCACCGATCAAAAGCAAAGCGAATCGGCACTGCGGGAAAAGGAAGAATATCTGCGCTCCATCTTGGACAGCATTCCCCAGCACGTCTTTTGGAAGGATGTGGACCTGAATTTCCTCGGCTGTAACCGCAACTGGGCGATCGCGGCGGGATTAGAGGATCCGGCTGAAGTTATTGGCAAAACGGATTATGACCTAATCGCTGATAAAAATGCAGCGGCGGCGTTCCGTATCCAGGATCGCAACATTATCGACAGCGGTAAGCCCCTCTGGCACAAAGTTGCCCCCAAACAAAAAGCCGGTCCCAACGGCGAAACCCGGTGGCTGGATATCAGCAAAGTTCCCATCAAAGGGGACAACGGCAAAGTCATCGGACTGCTGGGGGTCATCGACGATATCACCCTGCGAAAACAGGCGGAAGAAGCCCTCAAACTGGAAAAAGAACGCTCGGAACAGCTGCTGCTCAATATCCTTCCCCAGGCGATCGCCACGGAGCTAAAACAATCCGCCTCCCTAGACAACCCCGCCGCCGACAACAAACCCATCGCCAGCAACTACGAATCCGTCAGCATCCTCTTTGCCGATATCGTCGGCTTCACCGGACTCTCAGCCCAGCTCACCCCCATTGAACTCGTAGACTGGCTAAATCGACTATTCTCGGAATTTGATCGCTTGGCAGAGCAATATAATCTAGAAAAAATCAAGACTATCGGTGATGCCTATATGGTGGCAGCCGGTTTGCCTACCCCCATGGATGAGCCTGCGGTGGCGATCGCCAACATGGCTTTAGAAATGCGCGAAACCATCAAAGCCCTAGAACCAGAATTCATCGCCAAATTTGACCGCCCCCTCGCCATTCGCATCGGCATCAACAGCGGCCCCGTTATCGCCGGTGTTATCGGCATCAAAAAATTCATCTATGATCTGTGGGGAGATACCGTCAATATCGCCAGTCGTATGGAATCCCACGGGGAGCCAGGAAAAATCCAGGTCACCGAAGCCACCTATAAAGAACTCTCAAACCGTTTCCAACTTCAATACCGGGGCGAAATAGACGTCAAAGGGCGTGGTCCCATGAAAACCTACTGGCTACTAGGAAACACGGACTCCCCCGCCCCCCTAACTTCGACAGAAACCCCGTCGTCAACGGACTCCCCCCTTGGCTTGCCACCCAGCGAAAACCTTCAGCTCAACAAATGAGACGGCGACAAATAAGTCAATGACGAACAATATTTAATAATTGACTTTAATAACTTGTAACGCCCAAACCTCCAGGACCATTGTATAAAGAATGAAGCTGGGACGATATAGCAAGCAAA
>JBCCTE010000557.1:0-2088 GCA_039198915.1 Cyanobacteria bacterium P01_D01_bin.73
CCGGATAGCGCCGCCGATACCAGTCCTCATCAAAGCCGCCAGGGAAGAGCGATCGCCCCTCAATTTCGCCAATCCCCAAAAAATGCTGTAGCCCCGACGCCAGCCCTCCTGGACCAACCACCGCCGCCACATCCGGATTCGCCGTCAGATACCGCTGCTCGCCGTCACTATCGCGGTAAAAGCGACTAATCAAAGTGCGCCCTTCCTGAATTCCCGCCCCCAAGAAATGCGCCAGCCCGCTAGGAATTAGCCCCGCCTGAACCACCGCCGCAATATCGGGATAGCTCTCCAAATAAAACGCTTCGTCGAATAACTGATCGAATGCCGCCATCGCCCATTCCCCTAATCTTGATCACTAATTCCTGCTGATTGCCGTGGCTGCGTGGACATAGGTGGATACCACATCCAAACGGCAGCCATCACGGGAGGTGAGTCCTACCGTGCTCTCCTTGACAGGGGCGATCGCCGATCATGTTCCGTAGTTTTCAAATCGGCATTTTTAGACAGCTTTTGAAACAACTGGCGACTTACCTGCTTAGAGTATTCAAAATATTCGACAAGGTTTTGATTGGGGGGACAGGTTTTAGGCAAAACCTCCAGAAACCCCACACAGCCAGGCAGGTCCTATAGAATGGTGTCCAAAATATTTTTAATATTGTCCTAAAGCGATCCGCCGTGTCCCAAACTTCAGTTCCCGTTGCCCCAAGACGACCTCAGCCCCCACCGCCCCAGCCAAAAAAGAAAGGCAATTGGCTGTGGAGCATAACCTGGCGACTGGTCGTGCTGGGGGTTCTCAGCGGCGGCAGCGCGGCAATGGGCATGTTCCTGGCGGTATATTTCCCCGGCCCTGGCGATCGCCCCCCTCTCATCGAACAAGCCCGCAGCAGCACCCAGCGACAAATTGGTGAATGGTGGGAGCAAGGGTGGTCCGCGATTAAACCCTGGCTGCCCGGCAGTTCCACGGAGCCAACACCGGACGATGCCCCCGAGTCCACATCTCCCTCGCCTGGGCAACCCGCTACTACTCTCGACTCGGCCATCAGCGGCGGTGCCGCTCCTACTCAGCTGTCTGCGGAAAAAAGGGAAGCGCTACAGCGACAGCTCAACGGCTTGCAAATTCAAATGAATGATCTGATCGGTCAAACCGCAGCCTTGGAAGGAAAGCTGGGCGATCGCTACCCTGGCGATCCCGTTGAAGTGCGGCTACAGCGGCTGGGGCGGCAAATTGATCCCAGTGAAGTCGCTTCCACCCCCATTGCTCCCCAGGGGCGATCGCCCGAACTGCCGTCCACCATCACTCTTCCAACGGATAGCCTATTCGCCGATGGTCAAAGCACCCTACGTCCAGAGGCGATCGAAATTCTCGATAGCATTTTGCCCGAGCTTCAGTTAAAGCCAGATGCCAGCATCCGGGTGTTTGCCCACACCGACACCATTGGCGATCGTGACAGCAACCGGGAACTTTCCCTACGCCAGGGACGTGCCGTCTCGAACTATCTATCAAATAAACTTGGCGAGCAAACCCGGTGGACTGTTGTCGGATTTGGCGAAACTCGCCCTGTTGCTACGGACGGGGATGCCGCCGGTCAACAGCGCAACCGCCGCATCGAAATCGTAGTGAACTAGCAGCGGCAAAGAATCCTAGTAAGCTAGGAATTCTGGTATGTCCATCGAACGGCACCGTAGAAAAATTGCGGCGAGCAGTCGCTAGCTCTGGCTTTGTCGCCAACGTCACAGGGCTCAGCATTTGCTAAGTGACCGATAACTAATGCTAATTGTTGCGATCGCTTACAGGGCACCACAACTAGGGAGTTGGCATGGTATTCATTATGTTGAGATGAAAAGGCCCATGAATTTTTGTACTGGAATATCCACATTCCTGCATGCTGAGCCATCTACACTCAATAAATAAATTTGTTATTTTCGCTATTGATCGCATTAACAATTTCCCTTAAGGCCAATCCTTACCCCTGCCGTGTGTGTCTGTTATGCGCGTCATATTTTTTTGGACCCCTCACATCTCTGTGCCTAGCCTCCACAGGTTAATTTATAATCCAGAAAATCAAGTTATAGCCGTTGTTTACCAGC
>JBCCTE010000558.1:0-2081 GCA_039198915.1 Cyanobacteria bacterium P01_D01_bin.73
GAAGTGAATAAAGGGGCAATTTTGATTGCTCGCGATGGCGACCCAGTGTACGAGGGGCAAATCCTGTCAGAGGTGCCAATTTCTGGGCGCACTAAAAAGTCTACGGAGAAGGCGGCTAAGGACGTAGCCGCTGATGTTGCTGGGGAAGTGATGTTTGACGGCATCATTCCCGAGGAGAAAAAGGACCGTCAGGGTAACACCACTCGCATTGCTCAGCGGGGTGGTCTGGTTTGGGTGCTGTCGGGAGAGGTTTACAATCTACTGCCGGGGGCGGAGCCTTCCGTTGGCAACGGCGATAACGTTGAGACGGGCAGTGTGTTGGCAGAAACTCGTCTGGTTACAGAGCACGGCGGTATTGTGCGCTTGGCTCCTGAAGACGAAGAGGCAGAGAAAAAGAGCAGCAGCCGAGAGATTGAAATTATTACGGCGTCGGTAATGCTGAACGACGCGCGGGTGCGGGTTGAAAGCAGCCAAGGGCGCGATCACTATTTGATTGAAGGGGCGCAGGACCAGCTATTTTCTTTGATTGCGGCGCCGGGGACTAAGGTGCAGCACAATCAGGTGGTGGCTGAGCTGGTGGACGATCGCTATCGCACCCAGACAGGGGGCATCTTGCGCTACTCCGGTGTTGAGGTGGCGAAGCGCAGCGGTAAGGGTAAGCAAGGCTTCGAGGTGATCCAAGGGGGAACGCTGCTGTGGATTCCTGAGGAAACCCACGAGGTTAACAAGGACATCTCCCTGTTGATGGTGGAGGATGGACAGTTTGTGGAGGCAGGAACGGAAATCGTCAAGGATATTTTCTGCCAAACTTCTGGAATCGTAGAAGTCGTTCAAAAGAACGATATTTTGCGGGAAATTACCATCAAGCCTGGCGATCTCCGGATGATTGATGATCCGGATATTATTGCCACAGTGGACGGTCGCCTCTTTAACGCGGGCGAAGAGATTATGGCTGACGTAACCGCTGAAGGGCTGACCCAGGTGGAGTACATTGAAACCCCTGAAGGGTCGGCACTATTGCTGCGGTCCGTGTCTGAGTTCCAGGTCTATGACGAGCCTATGGTGCCTAGCCAGGAAGCTAGCGATGAGGCGGAGCGGGCCATTAGCCTACGGACGGTGCAGCGATTGGCCCATAAGGATGGCGATCGCGTCAAGTCCGTGGACGGCGTAGACCTGTTGAAAACGCAACTGCTGTTGGAAATTGATGGTAGCGCGTCCCAGTTAGCGGCAGATATTGAGCTGGTGGGTGTCGACAGCGATGAAAATGACTTGCGATTGCAGCTAGTGATTTTGGAGTCGCTGGTAGTGCGTCGAGATATTGCGGCGGATACCACCCAGGGCAGTACCCATACCCGTCTGCTGGTTGGCGACGGCGACCATGTGGAACCCAACGCGGTGGTAGCACGCACGGAGATTCAGTGTAAAGAACCAGGAGTGGTACGAGGCATTCGCGATGATGCGGAAATTCTGCGCCGGTTGCTGGTGGAGCGTCCCGGTGACCTGGTGTCTTTGGATCTTGAGGGACAAACGCCTCTAGTAAGCCCTGGGGATATGGTGGTCGCTGGAAAGAGCAAGGTGGCTGACGGTGTGTTGGCTACGGAGTCCGGTCGCGTTGAGGGCGTTGCTGATGGTCAAGTGGCTTTGCGTCTAGGACGTCCTTACCGCGTTTCTCCCCAAGCGGTGCTGCACATTGATGACGGTGATTTGGTACAGCGGGGAGACAACCTAGTATTGCTGGTGTTCGAGCGGGCGAAAACGGGAGATATTAT
This sequence comes from Cyanobacteria bacterium P01_D01_bin.73, assembly GCA_039198915.1. Taxonomy (GTDB): domain Bacteria; phylum Cyanobacteriota; class Cyanobacteriia; order CACIAM-69d; family CACIAM-69d; genus CALGDE01. Next base: position 1,770 of record JBCCTE010000558.1, read on the forward strand.
CCAAGGTCTACCGCGAATTGAGGAACTACTGGAGGCACGTAAGCCCAAGGAAGCCTGCATTTTGGCTCGTCGCCCGGGGACTGCCCAGGTTGTTTACAGCGACGATGAGATGGTGGAGATTAAGGTGATCGAGTCCGACGGCACCATTGCTGAATACCCCATTGGCATCGGCCAAAGCGTGATGATTCCCGATGGACACACGGTATCGGCGGCGGAAGCTTTGACCGATGGTCCTTCTAATCCCCACGAGATTCTCGATGTGTTCTACAACTACCACCGTGAATCTATGGCCTCCTATGAGGCGGCGCTAGC
>JBCCTE010000559.1:0-2064 GCA_039198915.1 Cyanobacteria bacterium P01_D01_bin.73
GTCGCCAGCTCCCTCTCCTGTGCCCTCAATCATCAGCAATTAATCGCAGAATACGACAATCGGTATCCCATCGAGCAACCGACAAAGCTCCTATCAGAGCAACTTTCAACATTGCTAGGGCGACAAAAGCTTAGCCTGCTGGGCACAGAGCAACCTCTTACACCAAGGGTCAATCAACTGCTGGTAGATGCCGCTCGCCATTTAGCAGATTGCTCTTGTCAATATGGTCGCCTGGTCTACGAAGATGATGTGGTTGTTTTGGAAGCGGTCCTGGCGGTCAAAGAGAGCAATACTTTTTTGCAATTAGATCCGCGGTTTAAGGCGATCGCCACAGGAGCCGAAACTTTAGGGGGAACACTGACAGTTCAAGACAACGAAAATCACACCGTCATTTCCGTCCAGCTGCAGCTCCCTAAACAAGAGATCGCGATCATGGCAACCGCAGAGGACTCAATGCAAGAAAGTGAATCACCCCTATCAGAACGGGAGCACGAAGTTATGGAACTGCTTGCCCACGGGTTGCGCGATCGCGATATCGCCGAGAAACTCTACATCAGCGTTCGTACGGTCAAATTCCACGCCAAAAATGTATTAACCAAACTACAGGTCAATACCCGTATTCAAGCAGTTTTTGAAGCGACCAAAAAAGGCTGGCTAATCTAAGGGCTGTCATTACTTAAGCCCTAAAATTATTATCCGCAAGGGCTTCAGCCCCCAGCATGCCTATCCTAAATCAGCACGCACTCTTCACTGCGTAAAGCTCATGACACTTGACTGGTGAAACGCCCTAAGAAATCAGAAAAAATTCGACGGAATTAGGCTGGCAATCTCTACTCTGTTCTACGACCCCACCGCAACCTGATTAAAGGCAGAACTACCTGTTGACGAGGGAGATTGGTGCTTGATGGCGATGTATTCCGCCAGGTAAGTGGCATCCCGAGCAACCCCAGAAAAGCGTCCAGACCCCCAGGTGTAAAGCCAAGGCAATCCCAAAAAATACAACCCTTCCGCCGTGGTGACGCCCCGCTCATGGGTGGGATAGCCCTTGCCATTAAAGATGGGCACATCAATCCAATCAAAAGTCATATGGTAGCCGGTCGCCCAGATCACCGTGGTGATATTAATGGACTCTAGATCAATCCCCGAAGGCATATCCTTCGGTTCCCAAGCGGGGAGATAGGGTTCTTCAACGGGGGCATCAATTGCATTTTTTTCAATATAAGAATCAATGGTTCGCTTAATACTTTCAGCAACCCCATCTGCCTGATCCAAATTGTGCGCCAAATCATCCCGCAAACTCAGCTTAGTTCCCTGAATACTCTCCAGCCGTCCATAAAGCTGCATTCCCTCAGCAGCGAACTGTCGCAAATCAATTTCTCGCCCGCCGCCGCGCCCGGTCACGTAGTGATTGGTCTTGGTTCGCACCGCTTCCTTTTGGGGATGCTCGTTGATGGAAATGTCGTAATACCCCATCTGATCCAGCCATTCCACCACATCCTTACCGCGATATTCTCGGGGCGATCGCGGTGCTCCTCCAACACACAGATGCACCGTCCGACCCGCTAAATGTAAATCCTCCGCAATCTGACAACCAGACTGCCCGGTGCCCACAACCAACACTTCCCCATCTGGCAAAGACTCAGGATTTTGATACTCAGAGGTGTGCCGTTGAACGATGGACTGGGGCAAGCGCTCCGCCATTCGTGGCACCTTGGGGCGGTGATAGCCCCCCGTTGCAATCACCACCTGGTCCGCAGTGTAGTGCCCCTCTGAAGTACTGAGTGAATAGGTTTTAGTTTCGGCATCCCAAACAATTTTTTCAACTCCAACTCCTTCCTGAATATTGGGTTGAAAAAATGCCGCGTAGTCGCGCACATACCGCACAATATCGTCCCGTCCCATAAAGCCATAGGGATCATCCCCAGCGTAGGGAAATCCTGGCAATGTGCATTGCCAATTTGGTGTTACCAAGCAAAAAGAATCCCATCGCTTTGATTGCCAAGAATGGGCGATCGCAAACTTCTCAAAAACAATATGCTCAATACCCTTCTTCTTAAGGCAATA
>JBCCTE010000560.1:0-2035 GCA_039198915.1 Cyanobacteria bacterium P01_D01_bin.73
CGGCAAGGTGCGATTTGACCAGACGGGTGAACTCAGCTACGAAACCGTAGACGATGTTTTTCGTGAAGTGTTTGACCTGATGCCCCGCGAAAAATCCCAAGAGCTACGACGGCGTCCTGTAAATGAGTTGAACGTTGAGCTGGTGCCCGATAACTAGCAGTTGAGATCCATTTGCCAGTCACCATGGTTAAATCTGAAGCGGCATTAGTCGTGTGTGCATCTTTGGTAGGAAAGGTCCCCAATCAAGCTGCCCTCTGTCGTAGTTGCGAGGTTTTGGGTGTCGATCATCTAATATTGCCTGCCTCCGATCCATCCTGGGAATTTCGCAAGGTGGCAGCTTCAGCCCAGCAGTGGCAGTCAATGGAGTATGTATCTCCCAACGAGCTAGCATCCTGGCTACAGCAACAGGGTAACCATACGCGGGTGGCGTTAACTGTTGAACCCCAATCTGAGCCGTTGAACAGTTACAGATTTGCAGCAAAAACACTGCTGATTTTGGGACGAGAACTGACTGGCATTCCCGCTGAAATTGCTAGCATTTGTGATGTGGCGCTCAAGATTCCTCAATATGGTCAGGTGGAATCACTCAATGTGCAAACGGCGGCTGCGATCGCGATTTACGAATATAACCGTCAGTGGCGTTAAGGATCGGTCAAGTTCCTATTAACAGAAGCTACTCTAAAGGAATATCAGCGGTTTGCGAAACTTCTTCGACTACTTCATCGAGATCTATCGGCACCTCCCCTAGCTGCGGGCTGCCTTCTCCGGGCTCTTCCACAGGGCTATCGGCCTCTAAAGGGTTCGACAACACTCGCCGGATGGGCAGGTTAGCCATCAGCGCCGTCATACGCTGATCCGACTCAAGGGAAAACTCCAGACTATCGAAGTCCAACTCAACGTAGCGCGACACCACTTCCAAAATTTCCTTGCGCAGTTTCTCTAAGTTTTGGGGGGAAATATCGGAGCGATCATGGGCTAACACTAGCCGCAACCGCTGCTTTGCCGTATCGCGGCTCACCGGTTCGCGGGAGCCAAAGAGTCGTTCGAGGAAGTCGCTAATCATGGTCGTTTGCCATAAGGCGGAGCGCACAGTCAACGGTCGCCGCCCATCGACCGTTTGAAAAATCTAGTTAAATAATTGACGTAGTTTTTTAAAGAAACTTTCCTTGGGCACACTGAGATCCATTAGAGGCACTTTTTCACCCTGGAGACGGCGGGCAATGTTAGACACAGCCACCCCGGCCTGGGTGAGGTCTTTGCCTAGAATTAACGGTTCCCCGTTATTGGTTGAAACCACCACCTGCTCATCATCGGGAATCACCCCCAAGAGCGGCACGGCCAAGATATCCTGCACATCTTTTACGGACATCATTTGCTCGGCTTCCACCATGGCAGGCTTTAAACGGTTAATAATCAACCGCATCGCCTTAATGTCGTTCGCCTCTAAAAGACCAATCACCCGATCTGCATCGCGGACAGCAGAAATTTCTGGTGTAGTCACAATAATGGCTTCGCGAGCCGCTGCGATCGCATTGCGAAAGCCCATCTCAATACCAGCGGGGCTATCGATCAGCACAAAGTTGTAAGCCTTAGTCAGAGCCCGCACCAGTTTTTGCATCTGTTCTGGCGTAATCGACTCTTTAGAACGATTTTGGGCGGCAGGCAGCAGAGCCAAATTCGGCTGGCGCTTATCCTTGACCAGGGCTTGATCGAGGCGACATTCCCCCGCTAAGACATCTAGCGCCGTGTAGACAATGCGATTTTCCAACCCCAACAGCAGATCCAAATTCCGCAAACCAAAGTCAGCATCTATAACCACGACACGTTTACCGGACTGAGCCAAAGCCATTCCTAAATTGGCCGTGCAGGTGGTTTTCCCAACACCTCCCTTGCCGGAGGTAATAACGATAATGCGATTCATAGCCATAGTTCAATGGGCGATTGAGGACGGTGTTCGCAGGGGATTGGGCTTAAGTAGGGCAATAATCGCACGTTGTGGCAAATTTTATAGAAAATTCCTTACAGAATTTCCAGC
>JBCCTE010000561.1:0-2032 GCA_039198915.1 Cyanobacteria bacterium P01_D01_bin.73
ACGTAAGGCAATAGGGACTCTACATCTGCTGCCATCAGGATCAGTGGCTTGGTGGGACTGCGTCGTTTTGCTTCAAAAATTGCAGCACTATTGTCTGGTTTTACGCCCAGCGCCGGCACCGTATCCGTAGGGAAACTGATTAGACCGTCCTCGCGGGCAATTTCAATGATTCTTGTCAGAGAAACCTGAGCCATAGGAACAATACGCCTTGGAATGGGTCTCGGTAGGCTTGCGATGAAACTTGCTCGTAACGCTAGTCGCCCGCAACGCTTCCACCAACCCTACAGGAATAGTTTCACCGCTGAAGCCTGTTGGGTCAAACCCGGTAGTCAGTTCCTGAAGACAAAGGGCACACTGGAAGAGTGAGTTAGGGAACCATAACAAGCTGATTTGCTCTATGCCTATTTTAAATTTCACGGGTTTCGTAAGCACAGTCCAGCGATCGCATCAGCCCTCCAGCCCCAAGTCTTCCGCCTCTCCAAAGCAGCTTGATTCAAAGCAGCGCAATTCCATGGGGTGGCGATCGCTGGGGGTCAGCTTAGCGGTAATTGGGCAAACGGTGTTGTTGGGAGCTGGAGCGATTACTGCGGAGGCCCAAACTCGAACTACTCCCAATCCCAAGGTGACGGTGGAGCGTTTAGAAAGCGTTTGGGAAGGGCAGTACGAAGAGCATTTTGAGCGGGATTTGGAAGCCACCATCCACACCCCCGGTAGCATTGCAGCAACCCTGCGGCGATCGCGCGTGCAAACCGGTCGTAAATCCGCCGTACTGTACGCCATGCCAGAGCCCTACGGCTTGGAGCTGCGGCTGGTGACTGAAGAGGGGGAAGTCGTGACGGACATGGTGCCGGCGGCCAACATCGAAGCCCTTGCCGAGGTCGTCCAACAGCTTCGACGCTCCATCACCAACCCGTTGGAGCGGCAAGTTGGAGACAAGCGCTACCTAGGTTTTTCCCAGCAGCTTTATCAATGGATGATTGCCCCCGTTGCCCAAGCTTTGGAAGACGCCGATATCGATGTCGTTATCTTCTGCATGGGGGAAGGATTGCGGGCGGTTCCCCTGGCTGCTTTGCACGATGGCGAGCAGTTTCTTGTGGAGAAGTACGCCGTTGCCCAAATTCCAGGATTTAGCCTGTTTGACGCTCGCCACCGTTCCCTAAAGGATGAGCGGGTTTTAGCCATGGGGGCTTCGGAGTTTCAATCTCAGGTGCCGCTACCGGGGGTCCCGGTCGAGTTGAACACTATTTTGGGGCTGGGAACCGGCGCTGGCTCCGGAGGGAGCACGATTCCGGCGGAGCCTTGGAAGGGGTCTAGTTTTTTGAATAGCCAGTTCACTTTGAAGGCACTGGAGGACGAACACAAAAGCGGCGATTTTGGCATTATTCACCTGGCTACCCACGCTGAGTTCCGCACCGGTAAATCCGATCAGTCCTACATTCAACTCTGGTCCGAACAGCTCACGCTAGATAAGCTGGTCGCCCTGGACTGGACGGATCCGAAGGTGGAGCTGTTGGTGTTGAGCGCCTGCCAAACAGCGGTGGGAGACGCGGAGGCGGAAATGGGTTTTGCTGGATTGGCGGTTAATTCTGGCGTTCGTTCAGCGATGGCGAGCCTTTGGGTGGTCAGCGATCGCGGCACCTTAGCTTTAATGGGCGAGTTCTATCGGCAGCTCAAGAAAACCCCGACCCGAGTGGATGCCCTGCGAGAAACCCAGTTGGCTATGCTGCGCGGAGAAGTGGTTGTGGATGGCGATCGCATCACCCGCGGCACCCGTGGCGCCAGCATTGCATTGCCCCTGATCCTTCAAGCTTCAGGACGCGAATCATTGGATCACCCCTACTATTGGTCCGCCTTCTCGATGATTGGCAACCCCTGGTAAGCCGGGCAACCCAAAGCGCTTAAGCCATTGGATTGGTTATGGACCTGGTTATAGACCGGCATTGTCAATTTAAGTTGCCGTTTTCTGGATGAGGCGCTGTCATCCTGCTCGTTCCCGGAAACGTCACTTCTATGCAGCAGAAGTTAGCCGAGT
>JBCCTE010000562.1:0-2010 GCA_039198915.1 Cyanobacteria bacterium P01_D01_bin.73
ACAAAGCTGGCGGACACCTACGAAAATCATCTGGAGACCAACCGCTATCCCGACGGCGGTCATCTGGAGCTGAAGACGGCGATCGCTGAATACGTCAACGGCTCCTGTGGTCCCATCGGCAATGGCACTTCTGAGAAAATTACGCCCCAGCAAATTTCTGTCGGCAACGGTTCCGATGAGCTGATTCGATCGCTCCTAATCGCCACCTGTCTGGGCACCGGTGGCAGCATCCTCACCGCAATGCCTACGTTCTCCATGTACGGCATCCTGGCAAAAACCCTGGGAATTCCGGTGGTCACTATCGGCCGCAACGCCGATAAGGATTTTGAGATTGACCTTGATGCGGCACGGGCGGCGATCGCCAATCCTGACGGTCCGCCAGTGCGAGTGGTGTGGATGGTACATCCCAACTCGCCGACAGCTAATGCCCTGACTCCCACGGAACTAAGCTGGCTGCGGGGAATTCCATCCAACGTGTTGGTCGTCATCGACGAGGCTTACTTTGAATTTAGCCAGCAGACGGTAGCCGGTGAATTAGCTGCCCGCCCCAATTGGGTTATTCTGCGCACCTTCTCCAAGGCCTTTCGCCTTGCCGCCCACCGCATGGGATATGCCGTCGGCCACCCGGATTTGATTCAGACGCTGGAAAAAGTGCGACTGCCCTACAACTTGCCCAGCTTTTCCCAGGCGGCGGCATTGACAGCGTTGGCTCACCGCACTGAGTTGTTGGCGGTGATTCCCGAGCTGGTTAACAGTCGCGATCGCCTCAGCCAAAATCTACGGAGCCTAGGAAAATTCCAGGTATGGAATAGCGCCGCTAACTTTATCTATCTACGACTGCGCCCAGAATTGGCTGGAAACAATCCCGACGCCAAGCTTTGGGCAATTACCACCGCCATGAAGGAAAAGGGCACCTTAATTCGCCATACCGGCGGTGGTTTGCGCATTACCGTAGGGACGCCGGACGAAAATGATCGCACCCTGTCACGACTTAAAGAAGTGATTGCGTAAGTAAAAATCGCGACGGCGCGAACTAAAACAGCTTAGGAAAAAACAAACCGGAGCGCTTTTGATAGCCTTCAAACTCTGGATATCGTGATAGGGACTCATCCTTTTGTCTCATGCCAGGCAAGAAGATAAAGGCTGTAAATCCGAGCAGAATTACGAAGGATAACCAGTGCTGACTTAGCATTGCAAAGGAGAGATAGATCAGAAATTCTCCTAAGTAATTAGTGTTGCGACAACGCTCGAAAAATCCGTCATCAATTAGCCCCGGTCGGCATTGCAAAACAAAGTGTTTTTGGGCATCACCGGCGTAGTGCAGTACTAATCCGAATGAATTGCAGGCGATCGCCCCCGCAATCAAGGGAGATGACGGAACGCTTCCGCTGCTAATTAATAGAAATGGCGCAACCCAGTAGGCCGCCAAAGACAGGAAAACTGCTGCCGCCATAGTAATCGGCATCTCTTCTTCCCAGCGCTTGTCAGGGTAGACCTGATCCTTGAGCAGCCACAGGAGCCCGTAGCTGCCATGGAGAGCTAGGTACACCCATGGTCCTAAGGTGAAATTGTCGTACCAAAACATCATCCCCAACACCACAATCAAGGTCAGCCCTTTGTGCAGATTGATGGGGTATTTCATCTTAATTGTCATAGCTCTAAGCCCCCTTAAAACTTGCCTTTCAGAGCCTCGACACAGCGGGCGCAGATGTCTGGATCTTCAGCATCATCCCCAACGGTTTCGGAATAGTCCCAGCACCTCTCACACTTTTTACCGCTGGCAGTGATAACGCCAATCCCCCGCGATTCCGACTCAAGGGCGTACTTCAGCCCATTAAGCGGAGCCGTTTCCATTACCAAATCCACCTCAGAGGTGATGAAAAGGTACCGCAGCTCGTCCACCTTGTTGGAACTGTCTTCCAGCGGGCTGCCGGGGTTGAATTTGGCTAAGCGATCGCGCAGCTCTTCATCACCCGCATAGAACAGCACCTTGGCTTCTAGGCTAGAACC
>JBCCTE010000563.1:0-1984 GCA_039198915.1 Cyanobacteria bacterium P01_D01_bin.73
GAAAAATCAGCTGGTATTTTAAACGGATTAATATTTTAAGCGAGCAGAGTTGGGAGCCAATTCCAGATAGAGATCGATGACTAGGATTCCGGTGTTTAGCTATTCGGGCAATCTGGCTCGCTATTGGAGGCGTAAAGGAGATTGGCGACAGGCGCTAGCTCCGGATGAAACGTCCTATATTCCCTGCCGAAATGCCGAAACTGCTCGGGGGGATTTGGCAGAATTTCTATTACAAATTGACCCTGATACTAATATTTTCTTCGATGGAGATTATGGAGAGCTGGTTGATATTAATGAGGTGAAGCGGGCAGCCAAGTCCCATGGATGGCGATCGCGCAGTGCCCAGTTCAAACAAGAAATTGGCTTAAATTCGTCACAAACTCCTACCCAAAAAACACAGTTTCGCTCCTCCGAGAGTGAAGCATCGAATAAAGCGTCGGATATCAAACAGCCTTCGTCTTGGGCATCCTCTTGGCAACCGAAAGTTAAGGATAATTCTGGCGATCGCCTCCCCTCTCCACAGGAAAACGGTTCATCTCAAAAATCATCGGAGCAACTCCCCCAAGCCTTTTTCGAGCTCTTGGATCTAATTGGGCAGTCGAAGCCTTCAGCTCAAAATAGTCGATTGATTGAGGCTTACAGTACATTGAAACTCTCGCCGACCACTCACTGGGATACGATTCAGCAGGCCTATCGCGATCGCAGCCGCGCCACTCACCCAGATCACGGCGGCTCCCAAGCGGAATTCCAGGCTGTCCAAGAAGCCTACGACCATCTCAAACAGCGCTACCATCCCCGCCGCCGTTAGTTTTCAACCCTAATCTTTGGGTGCGTACTCAGTACACGCCCCGGAAATCTATGGATTTATTTGTGCAGGAAATGGGCGAAGGTCCACCGATTTTGTGCTTGCATGGGCATCCAGGATCCAGCGACAGCATGGCAGTATTTGGGCGATCGCTCGGCAAAAAATATCGCGTCATTATGCCGGACTTGCGGGGATACGGGCGCAGTCAGGTGCGATCGCCCTTTGTGATGACGGACCACCTCGACGATTTGGTGGAACTCCTCAGCCAGCGCGGTATCAGCCAGTGCATTGTCCTTGGGTGGTCCCTGGGCGGCATTATTGCCATGGAATTGGCGCTGCGATTTCCCGAGCGAGTGACGGGATTAGTTCTGGTGGCAACGGCGGCGCGACCGAGGGGGGCCCATCCCCGCACCCAGTGGCATGAGCTGTTGTTTACGGCGATCGCTGCCCTGATCAACCAAGCCGCCCCTGGTTGGCAGTGGAATATCGACACCTTTGCCCAGCGATCGCTCTTTAAATATCTAATTCGCCGCCAGGAACCCGCGACCTATCAATATGTGGCGGAGTCGGCGATCGCCTCGACATTGCGCACATCTCAATATGCTCATCAGGCCCTAAATACAGCGATGAAGCAGGGCTACAATCGCGTGCCAGACTTGGAAAACATCACCCAGCCCTGCTGGATTGGTGCAGGGCAGTACGACGTACACATCACTGCCACATCTACGCAGGAGACCGCTGAAGCTTTATCCAACGCGGACTGGCGAGAATATCCTAATGTGGCGCATTTATTTCCGTGGGAAATATCCAGCCAGCTATTAGCAGATATTAATCACTGGCTTGAGCAAAATTTCCTTAATTAAGCTGGCTTTTATTCAGCGGACTCTTATTCATAAGAGAAATTTGGGCAGGCTGACAAGGTAACTCGAGAGTGAACGCTGCACCTAAATTAGGTGCAGAGTGGCAACTAATTGTTCCATGGTGCAAATCACGAACAATTTGATAGGTAACTGAAAGCCCTAGACCCGTTCCAGAACCAACAGCTTTAGTTGTAAAAAATGGGTCAAAAATTCTAGACTGCACCTCCAACGGAATTCCCGTGCCATTGTCGGCTATCGTGACGCTTACGCAGTTATTGCTAGCACGGTAATTTGTGGTGACAACGATTTCGGGGGCTGC
>JBCCTE010000564.1:0-1935 GCA_039198915.1 Cyanobacteria bacterium P01_D01_bin.73
CATCAGTTTCAATATTGCCCGTATTGGCATGGTGAGTGCGGTGACTAATACGCCAGCCATGGTAGGGCACCAAAATTGGCGTGTGGGATAAATGACCGATAAAGTTATTGACCCATTTGTATCGCGAAAAAGACTGGTGACCGCAGTCATGCCCCACTACAAATAGTGCCCAAAACATGGTTCCTTGGGCTGCCCAAAACAGGGGCCAAACGAACCAGGAGTCTAGATAGTGGGCGATCGCATAGAGCCCGGAAATAATGCCAACATCCAGGAAAAAGTAAGACATTGATCGCATCAAGGAAGGCTGAAAACATTCCGGGGGAATGGCATCTCTTACCTGTTTAACCGTGAAGGGAAGGCGACCTTCATAAATTGATTTCTTCTGAGAATCTGAATCCGGCGATCGCTCGTTTTGCGGCGATCCTGTTTGGGTGGGAATGCCAACCTGCACGTTAAATCCTCCGAGGGAATAGTGAGGGAATCACTAAATTATTTCGTTTTGATAAGCAGTTGGCATATTAACACAGATAATCCAGGCGGTTTTGCTCTAAACGCCTCGAAATTTTGCTTAAAAATAGTTGTCGAACAGACTCTTTTCTGTATTTTTACGATTGCCTACAAACGCAAAAGATTGGCAGTTAAGTAGCGTCTCTTCACAGAGTGTAAATAGCAAATAGGGTGCAGCCTGAAAAGTGATCCTCCTTAGGAAGAGCTAGAAAGTAAGTTCAGCAGAGTTAGCCTTTCAAAGGCTGGGCGCGGTGGCGTACTGTCGCTGCACTTCGTAGAGCAACAACGCGGCACTCATGGCGACGTTTAGGGATTCCACGTCGGATCGCTGGGGAATGTATACGGAGGCGTCAGCCTGGGCGGATAGCTCTGGGGATAGTCCTGCGCCTTCATTGCCGAGCAAAATTAGGCTGGGCGATCGCCAATCAAAATCCCAGTAGCTGCACTCGGCAGCGGGGCTGGTTGAAACGATGCGTACCCCCTGCTCGCGCTGGGCTTGAAGCGTTTCCGACAGGGTTTCCGTAGACTGCAGCGGCACTCGGAACCACTGACCAGCACTGGCGCGCAGCACTTTGGGATGGTCCAAATCGACGCTGTCGTTGCTAACCCAAAGCCCAGTTACGTCCGTCGCGGCGGCAACACGGATAATGGCTCCCAGATTCCCTGGATCCTGGAGTTTCTCCAACATTAGGCCAACCTGTGAGCGAGGGCGATCGCCCCGGGGATTCGCAGGCGGTGTCCAGGGTTCTCGGTAGGCAACGGCGGCAACACCATCGGGATTCTTGGTTGTGGCGATCGCCCCCAGCACCGCCTCAGAAACTGCCTCGCAGCGATCGACACTTTCCGAAAGCCGTAGCCACAGGTCACTGTGACGCTCCTGCCACCGCTCTGTCGCGCAAACTGCCGCCAGGGGGTAGCCTTGCTGGTGCGCCGCCTCCACCAGATTCGTTCCCTCCAGCAAAAAGCAGCCCTGCTCCCGCCGTCCCTTCGCTCGGTGTAGCTGACGAATGCGCTTAACCAGGGGATTACGAACACTAGTAAGCATAGGAGCCTGAGTCGCTGGATACACCAATTAGATTGGGAGTGGTCGGCTAGTCTTCTGAACCTGCAGGTAGCTAAAACCCGTTCGGCAGTGCTTTCGAGATCGCAGCCAGAAGGAAAATGACTATGGATTTGTTAGAGATGCGGAACCCGGGACTTGAACCCGGATGTCCTAAGCGGACACAAGAACCTGAATCTTGCGCGTCTACCAATTCCGCCAGTTCCGCTCGTTTCTCAATCAGCGTTCTATTAGAAACGGTTGACTTTGAGACGGTCTACATAGTAGCACCTTTACATAAGGATGCAACCTTCACCACACACCGTCTCTGCGACCGCTTTAGGGTTTGTCGCGGGTTTGGCTTCCGAGCTTCGTGAGGTGGGACCACC
>JBCCTE010000565.1:0-1871 GCA_039198915.1 Cyanobacteria bacterium P01_D01_bin.73
CAGCCGCTTGAGCAAAACTGCTTTGCCATAAAAATTTCAGCAGGGAAACTTGCTCTTCGTTCACAGGATCGCCTCAGCAAGGATTTACGGGGTGAGATGGGGATATGCTCCACCCATCAAAATCAGACAGGAAAAGTGGCATAGAGAACTTTCCAAAAGAACACAACAAACTGCAACAGAGTTTGTCTAGTCCTCTTAATATGGAAATACGCGGCTGGTGACATCAAAACCGGTTGCCCAGCGTTTGAATTTCAAAATCCAAATTCCAAAATTTTCTGCCGTGACCGCCGACTCCGCCGCTGATTCTGCCTCTGATTTTGTTGCTGAGGAATCGCTTCAGCCCAGTGACAATCACAGCGAGAATAGTCAGGGCGAGTGGGATGAATTGGATGAGCTATGGGATCTGTCCACAGTGCCCCTGCGCGATGTGCCCGCCCAAGATGAAGATTGGAAAGGCAAACAAGTCCAGAAGTCGGCGAAGCAACAGGCTGAAGCAGACGGTTTGCTCGCGAATCCGATTATCGCCGAGTTGGCAGAGCTGCAAACGGAAGTGGCTTACAAGCGGACAGAGTACACGTTGCGGGACTGGTTAGATAACTTGGATTTGACCCCTCGGGAGCGACGCGGGCTGGAGCAGGACATTGCTGGCGTGGGGGTGGTACTGAAAAAGCTGGAGCGGGCAACGGTGCAAATTGCCACCTTTGGTATGGTGGGGCGCGGCAAATCGTCGGTGCTGAATGCTTTGTTGGGTAAACCGGTGTTTACCACGGGGGCACTCCACGGGGTGACCCAAACCTGTGACTCGGTGGTATGGGAATTGGAGGAGGCGATCGCCGCAGGATCGGCGGGGGGCATTGAGCGGGTGGAGCTGGTGGATACGCCGGGGCTGGATGAGGTGAACGGAGCAGACCGGGAGGCGATCGCCCAGAAAATTAGCCACCAAGCGGATTTGCTGCTGTTTGTGATTTCCGGGGATATGACCCAGCTTGAGTGTGAGGCGTTGTCCCGACTGCGCCAGGCAGGGAAGCCCATGGTGCTGGTGTTTAACAAAGTGGACCGGTTTCCCCATGCGGATCGCCAGGCGGTGTATGAAACTTTGCGGGATAAGCGGGTGCGATCGCTTATTTCCCCCGATGAAATTGTCATGACCTCGGCGGCTCCGTTGGTGGCGCAACAAACCCATCGGGAGGATGGCACCGTGGGCGTCATCTGGCAGCCGGGGGAGGCGAACGTAGGGGAACTACGGGAGAAAATTTTTGAGATTTTGCGCCGGGAGGGGAAGGCGCTGGTAGCCCTAAACTCCCTGCTGTATACCAACGCCACCCAGGAGCAAGTGCTGGAACGAAAATTAACGCGACGGGACGCAGCGGCGAATCGAATTATTTGGCGAGCCACGTTGGCAAAGGGGTTGGCAGTGGCGCTGAATCCAGTAACCATTTTTGACCTGGTGGGCAGCGCCGCCGTGGATGCCACCGCAATTTTGACCCTGTCGCGCCTGTACAACATTCCCATGGGCAATAAGGGAGCCTTTGACCTGCTGCAAAAAATCGCGATCGCCCTAGGCACCATCAGCGCAGGGGAAGTGGCGGCAAATCTGGGGCTTAGCTCCCTCAAAGGAATCCTGGGCATTTCCACGGTGGCTACCGGAGGCGCGACGCTACTGCCGTACTTGTCCGTGGCGGTGACTCAAGGGGCGATCGCTGAGGTGTCCTCCTATGCGATCGGACAGGTGGCGAAGGAATACTTTGCCAACGAAGGATCCTGGGGGGAAAACGGTCCCCGTGCCCTGGTGCAAACGATCTTGGCAAATTTGGACGAAGCCGCCCTCACCAAACGCATCGAAGGGGAATTACGCCAAAGGCTATTAGGAC
>JBCCTE010000566.1:0-1790 GCA_039198915.1 Cyanobacteria bacterium P01_D01_bin.73
GCCCGTGTGGGTGCCCAGCACCTTGCCATCCTGGCGATTCACAATATTGCCGGTGGTGCGGTCAATATATTTATCGAGAAAATTCTGCATGGACCCGTGGGTTTCCACTAGGCATAAGTCCTGGCTTTCGGGCTTATCTGCCACATGCAGGTTGTGGTCGTGGGCAATTTTTCGCGTTTCGGCTTTTTCGTAGGTGCCCAGTGGAAAAACGACCGAACCCAGCACGTCTTGATTTAGGTCGTACAGGAAATAGGTTTGGTCTTTGCGGCGATCCACCGCGCGGATTAGCTGATGGCGATCGCGCTCTGCATCGTAACCAATGCGAGCGTAATGCCCGGTCGCAATTAGATTCACCCCCAACTCATTGCGGGCAAAATCCAACATCGGACCAAACTTCACCGCCTTATTGCACTGGGAACAGGGCAAGGGCGTAATGCCGTCGCTATAGCCGTCCACCAAGTAGTTGACGATATTTTCTTCAAAAATGTCGCGGGTATCGACGACGTGGTGATCAATACCCAGCTCCTCGCATAGTTGAGCCGCGTCCACCAAGGCATCGGTACAGCAGGATCCCTTACCCTTCATCAGCCACAGGGTCATCCCAATCACGTCGTAGCCCTCGTCCTGGAGCATTGCCGTCACTGTAGAACTATCGACGCCGCCGGACATACCCACAACGACCTTGCCCATCGGATTTTTCTGAGGGGCTTCGAGGGTTCGGGTGGTTGATTCGGGGGCGGGGTTGCTCACGAGAAATTCACAAAACGACGCACTGTGGTGGACGCAATAACTGCGCTTAGCCCGGGGTACTTAAGGATTTGTTCGCAATGGTGATTCAAAAATCCAATTCCTATCATAGAGATATTCGGCGGATTTGAGGACGGGCTGGGGCGAGCGTATGTTTGAGCCGGGGCAGGTAGTGGGCGATCGCTACCAACTAGAGGGGCAGCTAGGAAGCAACGAGTCGAGACAAACTTGGCTAGCGAAGGATAAGGAATCTGAGGCGCTGGTAACCCTGAAGCTGTTGGCACTAAGCGGGCTCACCCAGTGGAACGACGTTAAATTGCTGGAGCGAGAAGCGGAGACCTTGAAGGCGCTTAGGCATCCTCAACTCCCCAAGTTTCGTGACTATGTGACTTTGCCTGATCAAGCGGGCTGGTTTGCTCTGGTGACGGACTATATCCCTGGTGTTTCACTGAAGGAAAAGCTACAACAGCGCCACCGATTTAGCCTTAAGAGTATCGAGGCGATCGCCGGCTCAACTCTAAAAATTCTGCACTACTTACACCGCCATCGTCCGCCGATCCTCCACCGGGATATCAAGCCCAGCAATCTAATCGCTGGGGAAGATAACAAGGTTTACTTGATCGACTTTGGAGCGGTGCAAAATCAGCCGCGTCAAGCGGGGGCAACGTTTACCGTAGCGGGAACCTTTGGCTACACTCCCATCGAACAATTTGGGGGACAGACCTGTCCTGCATCCGATCTGTATGCTTTGGGGGCAACCCTGGTGCATTTGCTGACGGGCACCGCACCGATGGACCTGCCTCAGGATGACTTTCGGCTACAGTTTCGCGATCGCCTGCCGAATGACCTGCCCCAGTCCTGGGCAGCCTGGCTAGAAAAGCTAACCGAGCCCAATGTAGTTAACCGTCCTCAGTCTGCTGCGATCGCCTTGGATGAGCTGTTGGCACTACGGCGGGATCGTCTTCGAGGAACAGTTAAACGTCCATCCGCTGCCCCAACACTGAAGCAAGTTGATCGTGCTGGGGATTTAAATCATCATCCCC
>JBCCTE010000567.1:0-1779 GCA_039198915.1 Cyanobacteria bacterium P01_D01_bin.73
AAATTTGGGGGCAAGGAGCATCCCTTCTTCGACCTCTTCAACTGAGGTCCGTGCAGCAAATTGTGATGACATTAGCGTAGAGAAATTGGAACGACGATCATTTTGTTTGAAACAGCTTAGTGACATCGACCCGCTCAATGTCATCCAGGGCTTTATGGATTTTGTAGTGCTGGGCTGGCTGGCTCAAAATCGTGATGACAGTCTCCACCGGAGGGCAATCAGGTTCTCGACACTGGAGCTGGCTAACCGAGATGGCAACCTCCGGGTCGAGTTTTAGGCAGTCATAGACCCAGGTCTTGAGCTGTTGCAGAGCTGCTGGATTGCTTTTGGGCTTAGGTTGGGAAAACAGATCCATAACGGTACATCGTTGACTGTGGTGGTTAAGGAGCAGAACTCAGAACTTGCTTAAGCAGGAGAGAAGATAACCGCTAGAGAGCTGTCTTTTGGTCAACCGCTACCTGTAACTTTTCGATGACCTCTGAGATCGTCAACGCTCCTAAATCACCACTTTGACGGGTGCGAATACTTAGAGTTTGGGACTCCACTTCTCGCTTACCGACGATCGCCGCCACTGGAATCTTCTCTAACTCCGCTGTGCGAATCAGCTTGCCCAGGCGATCGCCACTGGCATCCACCTCAACCCGGAACCCCTGCGCCTTAAGCTTGCGAGCGGTCTCCTCCGCATAGGGACGCAGATCATCGCTGACCGGTAACAAACGAAGCTGGATGGGAGCTAACCACAGGGGAAAATTCCCGGCGTAGTTTTCTACCAAAATGCCGAAAAAGCGCTCCAAGGATCCAAAAATCGCCCGGTGAATCATAATTGGACGCTTGCGGGCGCCATCTGCCGCAACGTAGTTCATATCAAACCGCTCCGGCAGATTGAAGTCCACTTGAATGGTCGAGCACTGCCAAAGTCGACCAATAGCATCCTTGATTTTGATATCAATTTTGGGACCGTAAAACGCGCCGCCCCCCTCATCGGTGACGTAATCCCAACCCTTCGCATTCAAAGCTTCCACCAACGCATCGGTGGCAAGGGTCCAAATCTCATCGGTGCCCACCGACTTGGACGGACGGGTCGACAGGTTCACTTCATATTCAGCAAATCCAAAGTCCGACAGAATTTTTTCCGTCAGATCGAGCACCGCCAAAATTTCCTGGGCTACCTGGTCCGGAAGGCAGAAAACATGGGCGTCGTCCTGGGTAAAGCCCCGTACCCGCATCAGCCCGTGCAATGCGCCCGATCGCTCATAACGGTAAACAGTACCCAACTCCGCCCATCGCAAAGGCAATTCCCGATAGGAATGCAGTTTATTTTGATAGGTCAGCACATGGAACGGGCAGTTCATGGGTTTAAGCTGATATTCTTGCGCCTCCACCTCAATGGGATCGAACATACTTTCCCGGTAAAAGTCCACGTGCCCTGAGGTTTTCCACAGATCCACATTGGCCACGTGGGGGGTATACAGCAAGTCATAGCCCGACTCCAGGTGAGCCGATCGCCAATAATCCTCGATCGCCAGCCGCATCCGTGCGCCCTTAGGGTGCCAAAACACCAAGCCCCCGCCAGCAGCATCCTGAATGCTAAATAGCTCCAAGTCCTTACCAATCTTGCGATGGTCGCGGCGTTTAGCCTCTTCCTTCAGCTTTAGATAAGCCTTCAATTGTTCAGGGGTTTCCCAAGCCGTGCCATAAATCCGCTGCAACTGGGGCTTGGTTTCATCGCCGCGCCAGTAAGCCCCCGCCACACTTTCCAGGGCGAAAGCTTTGGGGTGA
>JBCCTE010000568.1:0-1725 GCA_039198915.1 Cyanobacteria bacterium P01_D01_bin.73
CATCCAACTGTTCTTTCGTTTCCCAGGCGGTGCCGGAAATGCGCTGAAGCTGCTGCTTATTTTCGTTACCGAGCCAGTAAGCCCCCGCCACGTTTTCTAGGGCAAATGCCTTGGGGTTTAGCTGCGACGTATTTTCTAAGAACGGACCCTCCGCAAAATCCCACCAGCGATCGCCGACGGTGACCAGAGCGATCGCATCCCCTTTCAGCCCGTCCAAAATTTCCAGCTTGTACGCTGAATCGTCCAACGCCTCGCAGCGCTTTTTTGCCTCTTCTCGGCTAACTTCTTCCTGAGCGATCGCCATCTTTTTATTGATGACCTTGATCATCGCCTTTTTAATGGTCTTCAGTTCCTTCTCCGCGAAGGGCTCAGGGTTATCAAAATCGTAGTAATAACCGTTTTCCGTGCATTGCCCAACGGTGACCTGCGCCTTGGAAAATAGCTGCTGCACCGCGATCGCCATTGCCAGGGAAGCGGTGTTGCGAATCCGTTTGATGGGCTCCGACTCACTGGTTTTGGGAAGAGAAATCGACATGGTGGCGGTTTGGTCTAGAGTTTGAGCCATGTTCTAAGCGGAAATACTGTCGGCAGAAGACGGTTGCGCCGTAAGGTCTCTCGTGATGAGACTAGGCTGATGGGGATCACGCGAGCAAGCTATGTAACGTTGCGCCCGATAGGTGTGGACTTGGATTACTAGCTAAGACCAGGATTTTATACCATTCTGACCTACCACTCCGCCCTCGCCTTGTATTGACCGGAATCTGGATTGTGGCGTTCCTGACTTGAACAATAAACCTTGAACGGGAATGGCAGAACATCTCGAAGGGTGAGGTTAAGCTGTGGATGGGTGGGCAGATGAAACGATGGCGATCGCCCCCCTGCATCTCCCTTTTCTCAATGCTCACCTCAGAACATTTCCCTAGAATTTGCTGCCATGGTTGGCATCCCCTCCCGAGCCCGTTTACGCGAAATAACGCCTCGTCGGCTTAAGCGGCTGCGGCTGCGGACCATCCTCGTGATCCCGTTGATGGTGCAGTTGGTGGGGGCGGTCAGTTTGGTAGGCTGGCTATCCTTCCGCAGCGGTGAAGCTTCCGTTACTAAGCTTGCCTATCAGTTGCATTCGGAAATGGGACAGCGCACCCGCGATCGCGTGACAGAGTACTTGGAGGGAGCGCAACGGGTTAATCAGGTTAATATCAACGCCCTCGACTTGGGACTTATCAGCCTGGACGATATCGGTGCTGCTCGGTCTTACTTTTGGCGACAGGCGTTGACGTACCCTTTCATTGGTTATGTGGGCTTTGCCAATGAAGAGGCTCAATCCCTGCGAGTGGGATGGATTAATAAGTTGGATTTAGAAACCAAGCCGCAAATTGCTGAACAACTCACTGTCGGCGGCGGCGACTTGAATTTTTACGACATAGACGTACCCGAGGGCGGGAAGGAAACAGCGGTGGATGGCGTTGATGAAACGCAGGAGACTGCCCGTGTTGTTGAAAATTACGATGTCCGTAAGCGCCCGTTTTACAACATCGCCTACCAAAGCACAGGACCAACGTGGAGCGCGATTTATCCCAACCGTGCGTACCCCAACTTTTTGCAGATGAATGCCACGTCGCCCTACTACGGCGCAGACGGGGAGCTGTTGGGGATTTTGACTAGCCAGGTGGGCTTGAATCAAATCAGCATTTTCCTGCAGAAGCTCGACCTATCGAAGACCGGGCG
>JBCCTE010000569.1:0-1715 GCA_039198915.1 Cyanobacteria bacterium P01_D01_bin.73
ATAGCACGCTAGTTATCTTGCAGCATCGCCTCAGAGATCAGAAAACCTCCCCTCGCCCGTCCATTGACGTGGTTAAAAGTTATGGGGAACTGACTGCCGTCAATTGCTATCCAGGGCTGCTAAACCAGGTGTTTATGAATTTGATTTCCAATGCCATTGATGCCATTGATGACTGCTACGTGGAGGATGGCACCGAGGAGAATTTGCCAAAGGTTGCTGTATCATCACCGCAAATTGAGATTTTGACGGATCAATTGGACGAGAATTGGGTACGGATCCAGGTTCGCGATAGTGGCCAGGGGCTGCCGGAAGAGTTTGCTGAGCGGTTGTTTGATCCGTTTTTCACCACTAAGAGCGTGGGGCAGGGCACGGGGCTGGGGCTGTCGATCGCCCACAAAATAGTGGTTGAGCGCCATGGTGGCCGCATCTCAGGGCGATCGC
The DNA here is from genome assembly GCA_039198915.1 of Cyanobacteria bacterium P01_D01_bin.73. Taxonomy (GTDB): domain Bacteria; phylum Cyanobacteriota; class Cyanobacteriia; order CACIAM-69d; family CACIAM-69d; genus CALGDE01. The sequence continues at coordinate 442 of JBCCTE010000569.1, forward strand.
TGCCGAGTCACGGCGCAGAGTTTACGGTAGACCTTCCCATTGGGGTGATGGACGGGCAGGCAGCTTCCAGTGATACAGCATTGGGAGATATGACCCCAGTGGATCAGCTAGGCGATCGCCCCATGGAAATGACCGCCGGGGCATAGAGTATTTAATTTCGCGAGTGGCGAGTTGGTAGAGCTTGGTAAATGGGGAGGCATCAAGCCCTGTCCATACCTGTACATATACCCATCCCTATGTCATTACAATCTGTTCATCGCTGCCTGCTAAGCTTATCCCCACAATCGTTTACTGAGTCCCTGAGCCCATGAGCCAAACTTATTCCGTTGCTATTCTGGGTGCCACCGGTGCCGTTGGTACCGAGCTGCTGACCCTGCTTGAGGAGCGTAATTTTCCAGTTAGTCAGCTAAAACTGTTGGCGTCCCCACGGTCGGCGGGAAAACCCTTGACCTTCAAAGGCGAGGCGATCGCCATCGAAGCGGTCAGTGCTGAAGCGTTCCAGGGCATCGATATTGTGTTGGCATCGGCGGGAGGCAGCACCTCGAAGGCGTGGGCAGAGGCCATTGTCGACGCGGGGTCAGTAATGATTGATAATTCCAGCGCCTTTCGGATGGATCCGACCGTGCCGCTGGTGGTGCCGGAAATCAATCCCGATGCGGCGGCTGAACACCAGGGCATTATTGCCAACCCTAACTGCACCACGATTCTGATGGGGGTCGCCATTTATCCGCTCCATCAAATCCAGCCCATTCGCCGCATTGTCGTCTCTACCTACCAATCTGCCAGCGGTGCCGGTGCCCGCGCCATGGAGGAGGTGAAGCAACAGGCGATCGCTATCTTGGACGACAAAGAACCACCCACCGAATCCTTCCCCTACCCCCTCGCCTTCAACCTATTTCCCCACAATTCTCCCCTTAAGCCCAACGGCTACTGTGAGGAAGAGCTGAAGATGGTCAACGAAACCCGCAAGATTTTTGGCGCGTCCAATTTGCGCGTGACCGCCACCTGCATTCGAGTGCCAGTGCTGCGGGCGCACTCGGAGGCGATCAACTTGGAATTTGACGCCCCCTTCGATTTAGCCCAGGCGCGGGAGGCGATCGCCGGCGCACCGGGAGCCGAGCTACGGGAAGACTGGGACAAAAACTATTTCCCCATGCCCAACGAAGCCAGCGGTATGGATGATGTGCTGGTGGGTCGTATTCGCCAGGATATTTCCGACCCCAACTGCATCGATCTGTGGATTAGTGGCGACCAAATCCGCAAAGGGGCGGCCC
>JBCCTE010000570.1:0-1676 GCA_039198915.1 Cyanobacteria bacterium P01_D01_bin.73
CGCCACCGCCAGCAGCAGCGGCCCCAGCCGCGCCTTCACCTTCAGGGGTTGTGGTTTGCTCATCGCCGCCGCCACCGCAGGCAACGAGGGATAGGGCTAGACAACCCGCAATTAAACGAATTGATTGTTGCTTAAACTGCATTGCGAAACTCAACGTTGACTTTTCCTGCTGTTGTAATGCGATTAGGAAGTGGAAGCGAAGACAGGTCAAAGCTACCACAAACTTATTGGGTTTATTACCCTCCTAATGAGTAATTTAAGCAACTTTATTTTGTCAAGTTAAGGTGCGGTTAAATTTCAGTTACTCAAACATTAAAACAACCAATCTCCCGCTTTTCTAAATGCTTACAAGGCAATTTAAGTATCGAAAATATAGATTTCTATAAATCATAAAAGGCTGAAACTAGTTTTTCCAGGTCCTTTTTGGGCGACATTAGATACCGGCGCAAGCTTTCTAATCGTTGGAGTTGAGTTGCCAGTAATTGTAGGCAGCATAGGCGAGGGTGATGATGCCGGTAGCGATCGCCTGCTCATCGGGATCAAATTTGGGATGGTGCAGTGGGTAGTTGGGGCGATCGCGCCAGCCAACGCCGAGGCGGAACATGGAGCCGGGGGCTTGGTCGAGGTACACCGCAAAATCTTCTGCCCCTAGGGACGGGTCGGGCAGAATTTCAATGCAGCGATCGCCTAGGGCTTGACGGGCAGACTGTTCCAAAATTTGAGTGAGAGCGGGATCGTTTTGAACCGAGGGAACACAGGTGGAATAGTTGATGTGACATTTAGCGCCGTAGGTTTGGCAGATTTGGGTGACGATGTTGGTGATCCATTGGGGTAGGGTTTCGGTGGCTTCTGGATGGAGCGATCGCACGGTGCCGACGAGACGGACGCGATCGGCAATGACATTGGGCGCGCGACCCCCTTCGATTTGCCCAAAGCTGAGGACCACCGGGCGCAAAGGGTTGCGGGTACGGCTAATACTTTGTTGCAGGGTGGTGATAATTTGAGCAGCGATCCAAATGGCGTCAATGGCTTCGTGTGGGCGAGCGCCGTGGCCAGATTCGCCTTGGATGAGGATTTCCAGGTCATCGGCAGCAGCGGTTAAAGCGCCATAGCGGATACCAATGGAACCGCCGGGAATCGAGGGAAAAACGTGTAGCGAGAAAATGCTGTCGATGTCCGCCATGGTGTCGTCGTCGACCATCCACTGGGCTCCTTTAGCAATTTCCTCGGCGGGCTGGAATAGGAAGCGGGCGTTGCAGGGAATTTGATCCTGGAGCTGGGCGAGGACCATAGCGGTGCCGAGTCCGACGGTGGTGTGGATGTCGTGGCCGCAGGCGTGCATGATGCCGGAGAAGACGGAATCGAAGACGACGCGGGTCCGTTCCTGGATTGGGAGGGCGTCCATATCAGTGCGGATGCCGAGGCGGGGGAGATCGCGATCACTTTGAATTTCTGCCGTCAATCCGGTTTTGCCGATGCCTTCTTTAACGGAAATACCGGCGGCGGATAGGACTCCAGAAACATAGGCGGCGGTTTGGTATTCTTTGCCACTCAGTTCAGGGTGGGCGTGGAGGTGGCGACGGATTTCCAACAGCCGCGGTTCAAGGCGAGCAACGATGGATTTGATGTCGGCTAGAACGGTGCAGCTGGAAGAGGTTACGGGCGATCGCAGCGAA
>JBCCTE010000571.1:0-1649 GCA_039198915.1 Cyanobacteria bacterium P01_D01_bin.73
ATTCTGCCCCCATAGCCGTCCCCCTATTGCCCTATCAATCGCAACGTTGCCACATATTAACTATCAAATCGCCTTTGTCTTTCCCGCCGGATTTCCGCTCAATATCCGTCTAATTGCCTACAGGGTGCGCATGATCTGGGCGATCGCTTGGTGATTGGCAATGACTATGTTAAGAATGCTATCTATACCAACTTAAGCATTAACTAAGACCCCCTTTTGGAACCGGACCAGCTAGGCTGCCTCTAATTAGCTAGGAAATTCATCTGGCGGAGTAGGTACATAAGTTCAGTTCCAGAGCTACGTCCACTGATTTCTATCAGCCGACAGTCAGAAAGCCAGATCAACCGGTCTAATCCTTGAGAATTGGTCAACAAACCCAAATTTATCGCTGAGTTGTTCACTTCCAGATCGAATCAAGAAGAAGCGGCTCACAAAGCTTTTTTACAAATTCGCCCAACGAAAACTTTTCAATAAAGGCTCGTTCAAGCCAGTCTTTTCAGATACCCATATCGAACTAGCTCAGCTAAATTAAATCAATTCAAACCATTCAAATCCGAATATTTCAAAACTGGCGACACTCAGCATCACACCCCTAAACCTGTTTACTTCCTATGCTGCTCACCTCTCCCAACTCCAATCCTCAAGATCAACCGCAAGATCAACCGGATGGGCAAGCCTTGACCGTGTCGCCAAAGGAGAAAGTGTCTGACGCCTCTCTGTCCCCCACACAAGAATTCAATGCCGTTGAGCTTCCCCCCTGGCTGAATAGTTGTTTACTGACGCAGCAGGGTGATGAGTGCCAATCTGAGGCTACCAATAGTGGCGAAGTTCAAGACAATCAGCTGGTTTGCAACGCCTTCCGACTCGCCTATGAGCTTCACGGCGACCAGCGACGAAAATCCGGCGAGCCCTACGTTGCCCATCCCATCGCCGTGGCAGGTCTGCTGCGAGATTTAGGAGGCAGCCCCGCCACGATCGCCGCCGGTTTTCTCCACGACATTGTTGAAGATACAGAACTGACCGGTGATGACCTAGAAGCGCGCTTCGGCCCCGAAGTGCGTTTTTTAGTTGAAGGGGTAACCAAGCTTTCCAAAATCGAGTTTTCCAGCAAAACCGAGCATCAGGCAGAGAATTTCCGGCGAATGTTCCTGGCAATGGCCAAGGATATTCGGGTGATCATCGTGAAACTGGCTGATCGCCTCCACAATATGCGCACCCTCGGCTCCCTGCGCCCCGATAAGCAACGGCGCATTGCCCTGGAAACCCGCGAAATTTTTGCCCCCCTTGCCAATCGTTTGGGAATCGGTCGGTTTAAGTGGGAACTGGAGGACCTATGCTTTCAATATCTGGAGCCGGAAGCCTACCGTGAAATTTCGGACCTGGTGGCAGAAAAGCGGGTGGACCGAGAGGCGAACCTGGACCGGGTGATTAATCGAATGCACTACCGCCTGGGAGAACTGAACATTACCGAAGCGGATATTAGCGGTCGTCCCAAGCATCTATACGGCATTTATCAAAAAATGCAGCGGAAGAATAAGAGCTTTTGGGAAATTCACGATATTGCGGCGGTGCGAATTATCGTCAAGTCCATGGATGAATGCTATCGAGCGCTGGCGGGGATCGGACGAAACTCATCGTGGACCACCGCC
>JBCCTE010000572.1:0-1638 GCA_039198915.1 Cyanobacteria bacterium P01_D01_bin.73
ATTACCGAAAGCGATACGTTGCGATCGCCCCCGTGCACGATGGAAGTTGCCGATGAATCTGACGATGGCACGCCTACGGTAATCACCAAAAATCCGGCAACGGCGGCGAATTCCGGCGGCATTTACGGCACCGAACGGGCAAACTGCGAGCGATCGCTGGAAAAACTCTTCAAAGACCATCCGGCCAATTTAATTATTCTGCGCCCTAGTTTACTGGTTGGACCAGGCGATCCCACAGACCGGCTTACCTACTGGGTAAGGCGATTGACCCAGCCTGGTGAGGCGATCGTTCCCCATGCGGGGCAACAATTTTTGCAATGGGTGGACGTGCGGGATTTAGCGGCGTGGATTTTGGTGCTGCTAGGGCGCGATCCGCGAGAGGAGGGACCGATTTACTTCCCGCGAGTGTTCAATGTGGGGCATCCAGAGAAAGAATTAACCTTGGGGGATGTGTGGCGCTCATGCTTGGCGCTGGTGGATAAGCCGGCGATGTTGGTGCCCATGGACGAGCTATTTTTGCTGGAGTCGGGGGTACAGCCTTGGTTGGAGGTGCCGCTGTGGGTGCCCAGCTTTGACAAAACCATGCGTGGCTTTACCCGAATGGACACGCGAAAAGCGGAGCGGTACGGGTTAGGGCTGCGTCCCATTCGTGACACCCTGCGAGATATTTTTGAGTGGGATCAGCGTCGCGCAAAAGCATCCGATTCCCCCGACCAATTAAGGTCAGGAATTGGAGGCGATCGCCAAACTAAGCTATTAAAATCCTGGTCAGACAACGGCGTAAAAATTGAGGCAGAACGAGCGATTCCCTCTGCTCCACCTGAACAACAGCCCAGTCAATCAGAACTAGAAGCCTGGCTAATTGAAGGGGACGATTAACTTGCTAGTATTATTGGACTTGTAATGGTTGTTCAGCTAAGTTGACTAATGTAATCTGACAGTAATTAAAGCCGTCAATATCCGTCAACTTTCCTGAATTATTAAGGGTACTTATTTTTGATTTAGTACTCGTTAAGCAATTAGTTTGAGATTATTAGTTTATAGCTCAATTAAGTTGGAAGCTATATTGTTCGCGCCTCATGGTTGTTAGTTATGCTTTACTCATGGGGTGGTCTGAACGTGCAGTTTTTCGACTTATAGCCACTACTTGTAATTTCCATATTTTCAATGAGATACCCAAGTTCGATAAAGCTTACTGGTATCGAGAAAGCAGTGGCTAGAGAAGGTTTTTCAGAGCCTTATCATAAGGTCACTTTTGATTTGATTTCAGAAGGCATTCCTACGAGCCAAATGTCAGTCTGGGTACATCCTGCATATCCAGAAGCTGAACTCGTCCGTGTTTCTCGAACCTTTGTATGGAGTAGGCTGGCGGCTCTGCTAGAAGCGTCTAAACAAGAGACATTTTCTGAAGATGAAATTCAAGACCTGTGGGAGCGCGTAAAACCGGCTGAGTTTTTTCCAAAGTGAGTTGAAATAAGAGATCGCTGAAACAGCAGCCAGGTCAATCAGAATCAGAAGCCTGGCTAATGAAGAGGAAAATTTGCGAAATTTCATCATCTAAACCCTGCCTTCAGTTACCTTCCATTCAATATCTTCCCCCGCCCGTAAGGGAACCAAAGGTGAATCGGGAAAGGGCAA
>JBCCTE010000573.1:0-1527 GCA_039198915.1 Cyanobacteria bacterium P01_D01_bin.73
ATCCCTCCCACCTCCAACCGACTATCCCCCCCCTTGCTCCCTACGCTCTCACCCCCCACAAAGCGAGCACGATTGTGTCACACTGAACCATGGGCCGTAGGCACCCAGATGTCAGCGATCGCCTGCACCATACCGGTTGTGCTTTAAGTTTTGCCCTAGTGTTGCCCTAATGGAATCATCATCTTCAATTGCAGTTCGCGAGCTACCGTTATTCCCTCTACCGGAGGTCGTGCTCTTTCCGGGGCAGCCCCTACCGCTCCACATCTTTGAATTTCGCTATCGGATTCTAATGAACACTATCCTTCAGAGCGATCGCCGCTTTGGAGTCCTGTTTATTGATCCGCAAACGGGCGAAATTGCTGATGTGGGATGCTGTGCGGAAATTCTGCGATGCCAGCGGTTGGAAGATGACCGCATGAAGATCATGACCCTGGGTCAACAGCGATTCCGGGTGCTGGAGTACGTTCGTCGCAAGCCTTACCGCGTCGGTCTGGTGGAGTGGATCCAGGATGAGCCCACACAGGAAAATCTACGCCCGCTAGCGAAAGACTTAACGGTGTTGTTGAAAGACGTCGTGCGCCTCTCCGCTAAGCTAACAGACCAGGTGATTGATATCCCCGAAGAAATTCCGCCGACGCCCCTAGAGCTGTCCTACTGGATTGCGAGCAAGCTTTACGGAGCTGCCGGAGAACAGCAGGCGCTTTTGGAATGTCAGGACACGGGCGATCGCCTGCGCTTCGAAGAAGAGCTATTAGAGTCAACCCGCAGCCACCTCGCCGCCCGCACTGCTCTTAAGGACGTACTGGGCAGCGGCGAAGTCGTCGAAGAAGAGGATTAGGGACAACTTATTCGACGACTTCTGACCCTACACTTTTTGTTTCCATTGGGCGATCGCCCGACGTAGCGGCACCGGCAACCAGTCTTCGTACTGAGGATAGACCGGGAGCCGCTTTTCCAATGCAAAATTTTCCTCCACAAGCTGCGATCGCATCTGCCTTAGCGTCATGTGACCGTAATCTGGGTTGACCTCATCTACCGGACCAATTCCCCCCAGGTCCCGCGCCCCCGCCTGCAACGCCGCCCGCAAATCCTTTGGACAGGTCAATAAATTTGGCGGCACCTGAATTGCAACGTCCTCTGGCAGCAGCGATCGCGCCATGGCGATCGCCTCCAACAGCTCCGCCATCGAACATCCCGGCCAGGAGCTAACTTGCCCCGAACCCGGCTGGTAGGGCTGAATAATCACCTCTTGAATATGCCCATACTCGCGATGGATTTGGGCGATCGCCCGTAAACTCGCCTCACGGTCCGCCACCGACTCCCCCAACCCCACCAAAATCCCCGTCGTAAACGGCAGCCGCAGCACCCCCGCCTGACGCAACTGATTCAACCGCAGCTCCGGCTCCTTACTAGGCGCATGGCGGTGCACCGTCCTGCGCCACTGGGGCGTCACCTGCTCCACCATTAACCCCATCGACACATTCACCTGCGCCAGCGCCATCATCTCCGCCCAGCTCAGCGGCCCCA